>JARBUB010000082.1 GCA_029239905.1 Clostridia bacterium | reverse complement strand
ATTTACTGGTTTGACGATCATGGGGCTGCATTGCCCTACGGGCGGTCGCTGAGTTACCGCTTCTCCCAAGTGAGTTTCTTTTGCGCATGCCTTATGGCGGATGTGAATCCTTTTCCTATCGGGGTCATGAAAGGCTTAATCGTAAGGCATCTGTGTGATTGGCTGAAGAAGCCGATTTTTGACCGAAATGATATTCTGACCATTGGCTATGGCTATCCGGATTTGATTATGGGTGAAAGATATAACGGTCCGGGATCTCCCTACTGGGCTTTGAAGACCTTTGCTATCCTGATGCTGCCGGATCAGCATCCCTTTTGGGAGGCTAAGGCAGAAGCGATGCCGGAACTGAAAACACAGATGCTGCTTCCTTATGCTGATATGCTGATACGGCGCTATCCAAACCATTCCACAGCCTATGTTCCGGGAAAGTACAGCCCAAAAGGACACGGACAGACTCCCGCAAAATACGGAAAATTTGCCTATGATACAAGATTTGCCGTTAATGTGGCAAAATCAAATTTTGAAATACATGAAGCGGCACCGGATAATATGCTTGCATTTTATATCAATGGCTACGTATATGTGCGCAGAATATGTGAGGAATATTGTGTTACAGAGACAGAGGTAACCTCAAAATGGATTCCTTATCCGGGAATTACAGTAGAATCAACGATAATACCGACGGAGTATGGGCATATAAGAAAGCATGCAGTAATCAGTGATATGGAATGTATAGCCTATGACTGTGGATTTGCAGTAGAGATTGACATAGAGGGCGAGCTTCTTACGGAAGAAAGCTGCATGGCACAGGTAGAGAACGCTTATTCCTTATGCCGGGTTAGGGCAGTAGCTCGTGGCGGGAAGGGGAAGGTGATTTTAGCGGATCCAAATACGAATTTACTTCACCCAATGACAAGGATTCCGGCTATTTGCTATCAGCTTCAGAAAGGAAGGACTGAAATCATTACAAAAGTGGAGGTAGAGTATTATTATCATGAGTGATAGCTAAATGAGGAGTATGCGAGTATTTTGATCGGCTGATCCATTCACTCGGCGTCCATTATTACTTCATCATAATGTCTGTAATTATCATATTAAATATTAAAGCTGCCATTTTTATAATTATGAATAAGAAGATCGTAGCGGTGATCGCCGTAATTGCAGCAGTTGCTACTGGGTGTATGGTTTTTCAGGAGAAAATACTGATTAATCGGATATGCAATGGGTAATGAGTGAAGATAGATGGAAGAAAAGCTTTCAGTTAGGCGATAAGAATAAGCAGCTCTTGTTAATTGTCTTATTCTTATCGCTTTTTATAGTTGGTATAGGGTTATATTAGTGCAGTATATAAGCTTTGTTAATAATGAGATACACCTACAAGAATGGATTGCCCATGTTTATCCTTTGTATCGATCTGAATAGAAAAAGGAGTTAAGCTTATAACCTTGATACAAGTATCCTTGTGAACGACCTCTTTTGCATCAAATTCAAAGTGAAGTTCTATAAGCTGATCGTCCTTTGTGGGATCACTGATTGCAATTTCGGTACGGTTAAGCTCTTTCCTCACGAGGACGCAGCACTGGGTATTTGAAGAAATACCGGCGGCTTTATATGCTTCTGTATTCCAGAAATTCACACATAGAAGCTGATTAGAGTTCTGCCTGATGGCATGGGCTGAAGAGGAATTCTCGAGTATCTCTATAGATGGAGCATTGGCATATTCCCTTACAGCATCAGCAGTAAAGCCGGGTAATATTACATATGCATAACTTGCATCTTTTGGACGTTTGCCATGCTCGATGTAGAAGGTAGCAAAGTCATTTTCGCATTTGTTTTCCGGGTTCACTTCCACCGTGTTCCAAGTGCCTTCCCTATGTTCACGGACTACAGTTACTTCTGTTTCCTCGGGGAAATAGTAGCCTATATCGGAGGTTTCGCCGCAATTCCCTGTGATGTGAAGGGTTTTTGTAGGTATTGTAGCGTTGCTAAGACTAAAAACCTCGTTATTTATTGTTATCACATTAGCGTTGTTCTCTAAGCGTTTGTTGTCAATGACAGTCTCTATCGGGTTGCCTGTTGGAGAAGTGATTCCGCTGCCAAGGCAGACAATTTCATGATCCAGCATGAACCAGGATTTCTTTACTTCCAGACTTTTGTCCTTACTAAGCCCTTGTCCTCGGTATTGCATTCCGGCGATTCCGATATTACCAAGGGATGCACCGCCTGCAAACTTATATACGTTCTTACTCTCAGGCAAATACCAGTTATAGTAGGGGTCATTCACTCTGTCCGGGCTGCGGTCAACGGTGGTACCGGGCAGTCTTTGCATATCGACAGTAGCGTAATAGCCCTGATTGTATTGATCCGCATCAGAAGTATAGAGATAGGTTACTCCATCCGCCATATGCCAGAATTTACTGCTTTCTCCATTTAAATACTCATAGCAGGCGATGTTTTGGCTATGCATGGAAACAGCGAAACCAAAACCCTTTGCCAGATGAACTGCTTTGCTGACAACACCGAAATTGTAATGTCCGATTAATTCCCCGCGGGGTGGTATTTCTGCTGCCAGAACCTTTTCATATACCTCTGCCAGAGATGGTAAAATATAGTACTCACCTCGAACATATTCATCCTTTAATAAATCCTTACCTGTATCATTCTTGGAGAGCCATTCTTTGAGCATAGCAATCGTTCTGGTTTTCTCCGGCTCAGGCATTATCACGGAAATATAGCATAGTGAACGGATTACAAAGCGCCCGATCATGTTGTCCTGATTGAAATATCGTGATACTTCACGGCCCCTCGCGAAGTCCATAACCCTTCCATTGTAAATGATGGGTTCATAGGCTTCATGAATCAAATGATAGAAAAATTCTTTCTTTTCCTCGGAGAGCGTGATTAAATCAGTACCATCAAAGGCATAGAGCAGACCGCAGAAAATATTTAATAAATGCTTTCCATAACCGCCTGTATAGGCAAACATATAGTGCTGAAGGAAGGAGCCGTCCGGGTAAAAGCCATCGTCGTATATTTTACCATGACCCAGTATTTGCACCGGATTTGCATAAACAAGGATTGTCTGGAGCCAATCGTTCGCTTTTTCAATCCATTCGGTTTCTTTACGTAAAATTCCGGTTAAGTAATGGACATGGCACTTCCACATTAAATTGGCTCCGCCCTCAACCTGTCCGCGGGAGGTTAAGGAGTAGGCATTTTGAAAATGCAAAATAGTATCTGTCCATTTTTTGATTTCCTCCTCCCGGTTATCCAGCTCATCGTATAGTAAGATAAGGATATTGAGCACACGTAAAGGCAAACCGATTTGTACTGCCCACCAGTTTTCGGGTGAGGTGGAAAGATTATATTCTGTCTCATATAGATGATCCAGTTCCGAGAATATATGCGCCTTTATTCCTTCATCTGCGTAATGTCTTGTCCCTTTTGTACAGTAGGAAACTGTAAGTGCATGCAGCTTGAAAAATGGGGAGAAGTACACAATGTGACTGTTGTCGTTGGTATCTTCGACCTCCGTATCTGCCATGCGTTCGAGAGAGGAAATGATTTGTTTACCGTGTTCACTCTCTGGATTCCAAGCTTTTCCAAGTAAATAGTCACGCCAGTTTTGGCGCCATAGATCAAATTTATCCATCCTCATACCATATCCTTCTTTATAGTTGATTCACTTATTTTACCAAATGCTTCTATCTGTGTGAGTGCAGGAAAAGGAGATTCATCCTCCGCTTTCATCAGCTCCTTTAGTACAAGCCAGGTGATATCTTTCTTATCTATATGAATATGCTGTGGTGTAGCTAGCTTTTCAAGGGGAAAAACCTCCTTGCTGCCGTCTGAAAACTCAAGGGTTGCCTTAACCCAGTAGCTGTCGTGAGGATAGTCGGCACGGAGGGTAAGAGCAATACAATCAAGATTTACAGGCAGGCCGAATTCAATGGTAAGCTCTGCCTTAGGGTCTTTATTAATGCCCCAGCTCTGGAAGGGGTATGGGTAATGGGCATTATTTGCAAAAATGCCGTCAATCGCATTGCGCGCAGCAAAAAGTGATTCATTTCTTGTCTCAACATTGGCCGAAGCATGAGGATACATACCGCTGGTGTTATGTCCGTCAAAGGGATTCAACGCCAGATTCCTTCGTGCTCTTACAAATTCAGGATTAGCCTCCTTTGCAGTTATTAGATGCTGCAAGGATTTAAAAGCACGGGGAGAATAGCAAACGCGATTCATTAATCCAAATGGAATAGTAAAGCTGGCATGGCTTTCTACATAAACAATACTTGGTGCAATTGTGTCTTCAAAGCAAACCTCATACAATCCTGCTTTTTCCGGTACAAAGTGTAGAACGTCACCCTTTTTATATTTATTCTTATAAACAAGCGTGACATTTTCCTCACCGGTATGTTCGCATAAAATACTACCCTTTTTATCAGTTACATATAGTTTCATCATAATTCACCGTCGAGATGGTTTGTCTCGACTTTCCTCCTTTCCCTTCATTCTAATATTTTATCAATAGAAATCTTGAAATGGGTAGAAATAATGTGTTATAATTAGAAAAATTAGATTGGATAATTATATCTTCTCAATTGGGTTCTCACACAGTAATTTTTAAATTACACTAAATCACGAAATTGATGCTGCAAGCACATCATTTCTATGTCGAAAGCATCATAGAAAGAGAAGCTATGAATATTAATGAACTACAAAAATTTATTGGTGATGCACTACAAGTTCCTGTTTATATTTTGAACGAGGAAACTATAAATGCATTTGAAAAAACAAATTGCTTTATGAAAGAGGTGCAGCCATATTATACTATGGAAAATATTACGCTGCACAGCGGCCTTGTTCAAGAGAATATTTTTTATGAAATACGGGACTTGTTAAATACCCACTTAATATTATTCCGGTTTTCCGGTGAGAGTGTTGCAATCGGCCCCTTTGTAGAAGGTTCCTGGGATGATACTCATGCGGAAGAATTACTTGCGAAGCTGAAATTACCGTCAACCTATTTTGTGCCCTTTAAAATGTATTACTGTGGATTTCAAAAAGAAAATGTCCAAACAATTATGCGTGTTGTCAGTGCAGCACTGAACGCTTTTACAGGTAAGAAGTGGAATTTAAAACACCGAGTCTTAAACGGTCAACCAAATATTGAGGCAGCTTTGGATTATAGTATCATAGCAGAGCAGGATTTTTCCCTTGTTGAAAAGAGATATATGATAGAGAATCGTTTTTTTGATAGCTTCAAATCCGGTGATGTTCAGAAAATTATGAGGGCACACAAAAATATGCGTCCAATGGGAGCCGGTATTAGTTATTGGATGACAGAGAAGTATGTCAGTGAAGGAGCTACAGCGGTTCGTACGCTCTGTCGAAAGGCAGCAGAAGCGGCAGGGGTTAATGTCCTTGTAGTGGATGCAATTTCTCAGGAATTTGGTCAAAAATGCGGTTTGAATCGTGATCCCATTAAGGTGACTGCAATTATGGAGGAGATGGTACTTCGGTTTGCCAATGCGGTGGCGGAGGCGAAAGCGGCACACTATTCCAACCCGCTTCGAAGAGTGATTGATTATATTAATTTACATCTATCCAATGGATTAAGTATGAAGGAGCTCTCCGAGGTTGCAGGAATATCCCCAAGTCACCTGTCTAAGTTATTTAAACAGGAAACCAACTTAACTACCTCTGAATTTATTGCAAATGCCAGATGCGAAAAAGCAGCCGAGCTGTTAAGAAAGACTGAGCTGTCTGTGCAGGACATTGCGGCTTTTGTGGGCTATATTGATAATAATTATTTCGTAAAAGTATTTAAGAAGTGGAGCGGTAAAAGTCCGACGCAGTATCGAAAAACAAATATATAATTTACTATTATAAATATATTATTTCTATTAACCTCCCATTCAATTTTGGTATGATGCAACTATTGAATAGGAGGTTTTTTATGTTAAGTGAACAAAATCAAATATGGTTAGACAAAGCGTACAATCTTTTGCAGGAAAAAATGAAAAGAGAACTGGAGCGGGTTGGTTCAAAGATACCATTCGCAGCAATAAACGGACAGTTTCACGACTTGATGATGCCGGACGGTATTTCCTGGTGGACGAATGGTTTCTGGACCGGACTGCTTTGGCAGATGTATCATGCTACCAAGGAGGAAGATTACAAGGCAGTTGCACAAGAGACGGAAGAACGCCTGGCGGAGGCTCTAGTGACCTTTGATAAGTTGAATCATGATGTTGGATTCATGTTTATGCCATCCTCTGTTGCGAATTATCGATTAACTCAAAATGCAAAATCAAAGAGCAGAGCTCTTCATGCTGCTAATTTACTTGCGGGTAGATTTAACCCTACAGGTGAATTTCTAAGAGCCTGGGATACGAATTCCTTTGGAAGCGGTGACGTGCGGGGCTTTATGATCATTGACAGTCTTATGAACCTGCCGCTACTTTACTGGGCAAGTGAAGAAACTGGGGATCCACGCTTTGCAGCAATTGCAAACAAGCATGCCTTTACCTCCTTACATAGTATTCTTCGCCCTGATGGCAGCTGTAATCATATCGCAGCCTTTGATCCGGAGTCAGGAGAATTCCTTGGCGGCATTGGAGGACAGGGCTATGGGGAAGGCTCCTCCTGGAGCCGCGGTCAGGCCTGGGCGGTATATGGCTATGCATTGACTTACCGCTATACCAAAAAGGAGGAATTTCTAAATGCCGCAAAACAATGTGCCCACTATTGCATTTCAAGTCTGGCAATGAGCAATTGGCTCCCGCTTTCTGATTTTAGAGCGTCTGCAGAGCCTGTTAAGTACGACAGCGCAGCGGCTGCAATTATCGCCTGCGGTTTGCTTGAATTAGCTGAGCAGGTATCAGAATATGAAACATCCCTTTATACCGGAGCGGCTATACAGATGTTAAAGGCTGTGGAAGAAAAATTTGCGAACTGGAATTTAGAAGAGGATGGGATCTTGACCGGCAATGCAACCATGTATCACGATGATCGGCTCTCCGGTATGTCCATCATTTATGGCGATTATTATTTTTTAGAAGCAATTCTCCGGTTGAAGGAGAAAGCTATCATGATCTGGTGAGGTAAAACTATGAGCGAAATTAAATATGAATTTGCACATCTTGGAATGAATCATGGAACGCCGGAGGAGGCGAAAAATACAGCAGAGCTGCTGTTAAAGTTATTTGGATTTAGAAATTATGATATCGGCAGCTCAATCTTTTCCTCCGGTGCCTTTGAGTTAGTGAAATCTGAATATAAAGGAACAAAGGGACATATCGGCATTTACACAAGTGATATGGAGCTTGCGATGGAGGAACTGGAGGGTCAAGGCGTGAGATTTGATTATGAAAGCTTGCAAAAAAAGCCCGATGGTCAGTATGTTTCTATATATCTTAAGGATGAAATTGCAGGCTTTGCCTTTCATTTATTACGAAAGCCGGAGAATACGAATTAGTGTAGGCAACACGATAAGCTAGAAGGATATCAAATGATTATGTAAAAGCCATTGAAGTGTTTGGAGTTTTATATGGAATAGAAAAATGTCATGTTGCACAATATATAATAGTTAAATATGTTATAAATGTACAAAGTGATGATAATGGAAGAATAATTACTATTTCGAATATATTATTGCTAACAGATAAATCGTTTTTTTGCTATTATCTTTGCATACAGACAATTGGAGGAGGATTTTATATGTCTAAAGAAAAGGTAAAAAAAGCCCCGAACCCGGATCGATTACCGGTGGGCAAGTTCTTTGCTTGGCGTGCCAGCGCATTTTCCATGGCGGCTAACTTTATTGTAATGGGGTATCTAACGATTTATTGTACGGATACATTAAAAATGCCGCCGGCGCTGGTTGGTGCATTATTACTCGCCAGCAAGCTGCTGGATGGAGTTGGTGAATTGTTCGCAGGCTATCTCGTTGACAATACAAAAACACGGTTTGGCAAGGGACGACCCTATGAGCTGTGCTTGATTGGTTTATGGATCTTTACCGGTTTGCTTTTCTCAACACCGGAGTTTGGGATGGTAGGAAAGTCTGTTTGGGTAGTGGTATGCTATACCATGGTTATGTCCGTATTTCAAACCTTATTTGCAGCTGCTCAAAACCCCTATATGGTTCGTGCCTTTGCAAATAAGAATGTATTTGTAAAGCTGCAGTCCTATGGCGGCATAGTAGGTACCCTGCTTACAGCAATTGTTTCAATTTCCTTTCCTATGATGATGAGGCGTTTTGCCACCTCCCCGAAGGGCTGGTCAATGCTTGTGATCGCATATGCAGTACCTTTGTTACTGATTGGTTTAATCCGCTTTTTTACCGTAAAAGAGGTTTACGATAGAGATCAGGGAAATACTGAGAAGATTAAATTATCGGAAGCCATACTTATGTTGAGAACGAATAAGTATGTGTGGATGCTTGCTGGAGTCACTCTTATTATACAAATGATGATGGGTATGAATGCAGCACAATATTATTTTACCTACATAGTTGGTGATATCGGTAAGTATGGTACTCTACAAGCATTGACTATTGTTTTGCTACTAGTAATGTTTGTTTTTCCGAAATTTATTAAAGAGTTTTCCATCTCAACCTTAATTGGTGCCAGTGCAATTTTTGGATTAGTAGGTTATCTGATTAACTTCTTGGCTGGTTCCAATATGACCATTTTAGCTATTGGATTTATTTTAACAAGCCTTGCATCTCTGGCTCCCTCTTATCTTGTGCCTATCATGGTGCTAGACTGTGCAACTTACAATGAATGGCTGGGAAATAAGAGAATGGAAGGAACACTAAGCTCTCTGAATGGTTTTGGAACAAATTTGGGCTCCGGTATTGGCTCCGCTATTGTTGGATTCTTTCTTGGTGCAGCCGGATATGTTGGCGGTGCGGCTGTTCAGACACCGGAAGCTTCCTTTATGATAAAAAGCTTATACAGCTTTGTTCCGGCAGCCATGTATTTATTGATGTTCATTATAATGCGTTTCTTCAATCTGGAAAAGAAAATTCCTCAGATGGAAAAAGAAATTGCGGAACGCAGTTCAAAAGTAGTAGCCTAAAAGAAAGGTGAATCGTATGGAGAAAGAGGATCAAAAGCAATTTGGCTGGTGCTTTATCGGCACTGGTATGATAGCAAAGCATGTTAATATGTTTCTTGAACGGTCGATTAATCACAGAATTATTAGTGTGTTTTCCCGCTCATTAAATAATGCAGTAGCTTTTGCAGAAAGTACTGGGGCAACTGCGTATTCAACAATAAAGGAGGCAATAACAGCTAAGGAGGTGGAAGGGGTTTATATTGCAACACCCACCTCGACTCATTACGCAATTGCGAAAGAATGCATTTTACAGGGTAAACATGTATTGATAGAAAAGCCCTTTACAGAAACAAAAGCTGAAGCGGAAGAGCTGTTTGCACTTGCAAAAGCCAACAATGTGTATCTATGTGAAGCCATGTGGACTTGGTTTTCGCCAGTTGCACGGGAAGTAAAGAGATGGGTGGAAACAGGAGCAATTGGCTCAGTTGAAAAAGCTGTTTTTAAGCATGGCAGGCATCCCAAGCATCCGCCAAAGAGTGAAAATGAGCTGAGAAACAGGAGTGCGCTAATGGAGCTTGGAGTATACTCAATCGCTTATGCTTATAATTTATTTGGTATGCCAATATCCATGACCTGCAATGCAAAAATGAAAGACGGCTTTGACGAGAGTGATATCATTACGATGCAATTTACTAATAATGTGGTCGTAGAGGCAGAAATAACAGACGCGGCTATTTTGGATGAGCAGCTTACGATCTTCGGAACAAATGGACATATTAAAAATCCTGTTTTTCATTATTCAGCAGAAGCGATACTGATAAAAAACAATGAAAGTACGGAAACAACACAAGGAAACCCCTGGTACGACAATGAATTTGATTTGGTTGCCGCGGAAATTCGTCAAGGGAAAACGATAAGTGATTTTGTGCCGCCGGAAAGTACTTTAAACGTGATGAGCTTATTAGATCAATGTCTGGAGCAAATTAGTAAATGAGAAAAAGGTTTGGGTATGAGAAAGGTATAAGTATGAGAAATATTTGACTATGAGAAATATTTTGAGAAACACAAAGTCATAATATTGCTACTAGAAAGTCAATAATCTTTCTTTTTTTGATAACAAACTTGTGATAAGGTAAATAGTGCAATGCTAGGGTATGTGTACCTTAGCACTGCACTATTCCTGCAATAGGGACTAGAATTATGTTTCTGCAAGTAGAATGATGATATATATAGCTGTTTCTCTGAAATTTAACGAAGCTTCAGAGATCTATTTTACTGGTATTAGGATACTCACAAGTGAAAGAGGGAGGTCATTATGGTAGGAAAGTATGCAATCGCAAGTGAGAGGGGAAACTTACTGTTTCATATTACAAAAAAAGACGACAATCTCAAGGTGATAATTGAGATTCTGGAATCGGGTATGAAAATGATGCCGGAAGCAGTAAGCTTAGAAGAGAATAAAATACATTTGGAGACAGTATTTTTTATGTTTCCTAATGTGGTGAAT
>JARBUB010000339.1 GCA_029239905.1 Clostridia bacterium | reverse complement strand
CCAGTGGTGAATAGACAGGGACAAAGGAACTTATCCGGCATCTCCCATTTCTGCTGTGCATACATAAGCCTATCAGAGCATCGGTGGATAATTTCAGGAAAGTCATTCTCTTTCTCCTTCAAAATCATAAAGGACTGGGTATAACCATAACCCGGATAGGTCTTACCATGATATTGTAAAAGCCACTCGCCATCTCCGAGCTTTATAGGCGCCCAACTGGCACCGATGCGCTCCTTCTCCCAATCAAACATGCCTGTAGCTAAGAACTTATGGGTAGCTTTCGAAGTAGCCAAATCCTTTATATTTTCAGCAGCGGCCAGCATCATGGAGGGCTTGGTATATCCTTTTCCTGCTTCAAAATATTCAGGATTGTGAGGCCGGTGGAGCATCACGTACTGGAGCTTTCCATGGATCCTCATTTTTTCTGGGAATAGGAATACATCTCGGTTGTCATCCACGTTAGGATCTGTCAGATTACAGACATAGGAAAAGGCATTTTCATAGTCTTTCTTTTTAAGCTTTTCTAAATGTAGCTTAAAAAGAACCGTAGTAGTGTCATTTTTATAAGCAGCCTTTCCAAAACTATTTCCTTCTTTTCTGGCCCAGGCAGGCATGTTTTCAAACCGAATCTCTATTTCTCCTACCTCATCCTTCTTCCAGTACGGTCCAGGTGGGAACATACGGCATGCTGCTGACACATATAATTGTCCTTCTACTTCAAAAATCCTTGGATCCTCTACACAGCCATTGCTATAGTTCACTACCCGATTACCTTCATCATCAGTAATATAAATTTTATCAGATTCGTAGGCCATTGCAGGTGCTAATGCAGGCTTGGAGAAATCCGCTTCCCAGGTTTTACCCAAATCCTCACTTTTTGCATACCCTAAAAAGATAGGATAAGGATCAAGCCTGCTGCCTTTCATCTTTTTGTGAGTCCAAGGTCCGGTGGAACGGAAAAGCATATGGAGTCCTTTGGTTTCTGGGTCTTTGACAATGGCAGGATTTAGTACCATGGTATCAGCCCAGGGGCAATTCTCTCTGGGTTCCAAAGCTGGTTCGGGGGAATAAGTAAATTTTGGTTTCATAAGCTCATTACTCCTTTTGCAATTTGATTTTCATTTTATATTGAACACAATAAAGGTTTAACATCGCGGTTCAATTGCCTTGCTATAAAAATTATAAATCTATTCTAGCAAATCGAATATTAGTAATTGGGACATTGTTTTTTATTTATGGCCCAAAAATTAAAGGAAAATATGTAGCAATGCAGAATATAGTTTATATGATCTATTTATAATTTCTGAGGAGTGAACAGATGGAACAAAGAACAACACAGCATAACAATGATCTGGATATCAAAATCCCTTTAGGAAATATTATCATTAACGTTTTTTGTATCAACTATGAGGCGCCTATTTCTGGATGGGGTTATGGAAACCATTCCCACAGCAGCTACGAACTGCATTTTATACCCTATGGCAGAGGCCTGCTGAAGGTATCCAATAAGATATACGATATTGAACCCGGTATCTTTTACCTTACCGGCCCTGGTGTGTTTCATGACCAAAAAGCAGAACGGCAGAATCCTATGGGTGAATATTGCATTAATTTTGAATTCGAAGTGAAAAAGCAGACCCGGACCAAAAACAAATTATATTTACAAGAAGAAATTGATGATATTCTTAATCGACTTCTTAGCACAAATTTTTGGTTCGGAAAAGATAAGTTTGCTACAACCCAATTATTTGAAAAACTTATTTCAGAAATGGAAAATCAATGTGTAGGATATTACACCTATATTCAAAACCTCATCTCGCAGATTATATTAAATGCTCTTCGCTGTTACAGTCCTCAGGAGAAGTCAGGTTATGCCATTCCTAAGAAAATATTGAACGACTCCAGGCGGTATATCATAGACAAATATTTTGAACACATAGATAAGCCTTTATCCAGAAAGGAGCTGGCGTGTACTATTGGCACCAGCATCCGACAACTGAACCGCATCCTGCAGGAATACTATTCGATGAGCTTTAAGGAAAAGTTGTTTGCCACCAGGTTAGAGCAGGCCAAACATCTGCTTCTAAGTACTGAGCTGCGCATACAGGACATAGCCTTTAAAACAGGCTTTTCAAGTCAGAGCTATTTCAACAAGGCATTTAAGGAATACTATGGAACTTCTCCGGGCAAATACCGTAGCGATCATAAATAACGGAAATTTTTACTTTATTTAGATTGGTTTTAGGAGGGGTGCTGTTCTTGATTGGATTAGAATTTAAAGTTATAATAAATTGTAAGAAGATTAGAATTTAAAGTTATAATAAATTGTAAGAATAAACGATAAGGAGTAGTCGATTATGAGTATGGATAAACAAGCACTTATTTTGGCACTTCAGGATATGGAGGATTTTGCAATGCTTAAAGAGTTAGATTGTCCTCCCATATATATGTTAGGTGGTTCTGCTTGTATTATAGAGGGGTACTTAGAGAGGGCAACTCGTGATATAGATATTTTGGATTTGGAGTATTCCGCACAAATGGGCAGACTCTTTAGGATCTTAGGTGAAGTGGATTATTTAGATTTAATGTTAACTACGTTGGCGGAAGGCTATCAGGAAAGAGCAGTACGTGTTAGTGCGGTTAAAAAGATACAAGTCTATGCATTAAGTAGAGAAGATATTATTGTAACTAAGATAGGCAGATATTCAGATAAAGACAAGGAAGACATTAAAGAACTTATAAAAAAGTCTAATAAAATTAAAATTAATGAATTAATAAATGGCGTAAAACAAAGACAAAATATGAGTCAAAGAGTTAAGGAATATTTCATTAGCAATGTAGAAAAGTTTAGGAGGGATTTTGATGTATAGCATGTTACAGAGAAATCTACGAGGGTATTTTAGCGCATACAATGAAGGGGATGAACACTATCGTTATCAAGTAGCTGAAATATTAAAAGGACTTATGAGTAAAGAATTATATGATAGGTGGAAAGTAGAGGCACCTCAGAAATATGCAGAAATTAATAGTTTAGTCTATTATATTAAACTATATATTCCACAGTTTCCTAGGTTTGAAACATTGAGCTGGGACTTATGGGGAATGGGGTATCAAGTTAGCCCATCTGATGAGAGATTAGATGAGCATTTATTAGAGAGATTAAAGATTATTAATATGTGCTTAGGCGCAGCTTATATTTAGTCATAAAATGAATCTTTTAACTGAGTGTAAGCTGGCTGAAGGCTTATTTCGTCTTCAT
>JARBUB010000081.1 GCA_029239905.1 Clostridia bacterium | reverse complement strand
GATGCTGAAAAAGCTGCACTTGCAGACGTTGTAGCTGGAGCTACTATGTCAATCAGCGATGCACACGGAGATTTCTTAGGTGCTCTTGAGAATGCTTATGCGAATCGTGTTGAAGTAGTTATTCCAGTTAAATAATTAAAGTTCTAAATTTCCTACAATAAATGAGCTGTTGCACGGTGCAACAGCTCATTTACATTACATAACTAATGTTCATTTAATATTAAAATGCTATCTTTTTATTTTCCAAGGATAGACCTTCAGCATGATGAGTAAAACAATAATTCTTATAATCCGATGGTGTATTTATATTCCTAAAAATATATTCAAAGTCACCAAACCATTTAAGCTCTTGTTCATCCACATACTTCACTCTAATATCCTTATAAAAGCTTGTAGCCTTCCTTATATTAAGCTTTAAATTTGCTTCAATATAAGGCAAACATGCTTTAGCGTATATTGCGCATAAAGGCTGATAAAGCTTCCCACTTCGGGGAACTACAGCATCATACTCCCTACTGAGGTCAACTAAATATTCTAATAGGTTTCTTTTTATAAACGGCATATCAAATGCAAGCACCAGCGAATGACTAAACTGACTATTGGCTAATCCTGCATGAATTCCACTTAAAGGTCCTTGGCTTGGATAAATATCTTTTACAAGCTTTACATCTAAGTAAGTATAGGGAGTCGGATCATTTGTACTAACGATTATCTGCTTAAAATCACTAACTTCCTTTATGATTTTTTCTATAATTATTCCGTCACCAAACTTTAGCAAGGCTTTGTTTTGATAATTCATTCTACTATTCTTGCCCCCTGCTAATATGATAGCTGATGCATCAAGCATATAACCCCTCTTTTCTAACCTAGTATCACAACTTTAACCTCACTATGTTGTTTCATATACTTCATTATTTTAAATGTTTCATTGCAGCGTACAATAACAGCTTACTCGCTTTATAATGATAAAAACCCATCTATCCCCTTTGCAGCTTGCCTTCCATGATGAATCGCACGTACGACTAAAGATGCTCCTGTAGAAGCATCTCCTGCTGCAAAAACACCCCTGATGTTAGTCTCATAATTTGAATTCGTGCCAATGTTGCCCCGTACATCGTATTCTATTCCAAGCTCTGAAAGCAGCTTTGAATGCTTAACATGCATAAATCCCATGGATAAAAATACAAGGTCCGCCTCTATTACAAATTCACTTCCCTTAACTTCCTGCATGATAAATTTATTATTTGAATCCTTTACCCATTCAACTCTTACACAATTTGCCCCTGTCACACGACCATTTTCTGAGATAAAGGACTTCGTATTCACTTCAAAATCTCGAATGCATCCTTCCTTATGAGAACTGGAAGTTCGTAAAATACTTGGATAATTTGGCCAGTTTGGGTTATAGTTTTCAGTCCAAACTCTAGGCTTTGGTAATATTTCAATTTGTGTAATTTCTTTTGCCCCTTGCCTTTTTGCTGTTCCTATACAATCTGACCCTGTATCGCCACCACCAATTACTAATACATTTTTCCCTTTTGCATTTATTACATTCTTTTCGATTCTCTCTTCAAAAATAAGCTTATTAGGTTGTCCTAAATATTCCAATGCAAAGTGAATACCCTCCAGATCTCGGCCTTCGATTTGTAAATCCCTAGGAGTACCTGCTCCAATGCATAGGAGTACTGCGTCAAACCGATTCTTGATGTAATCCGCTGATAAATCTTCCCCTATTTCAATATTTGTTTCAAACTCAATACCTTCTTTTTGCATAATTTCTATTCTTCGATCTATAACCCATTTGGGAAGCTTAAAATTAGGAATCCCATAACGCAGTAATCCACCTATGGCATCTGATTGTTCAAATACAGTTACATGATAACCCATTCCGCGAAGCTCTTGTGCTGCCGCAAGCCCTGAAGGTCCTGAACCAATTATTGCAACATTTTTAGACTTTTCATATTTAGGGAGCTTGGGTTTTACGAGACCTTTTTCAAAAGCCTTTTCAATGATGTAAAGCTCAATCTGTTTTATTGTCACAGGAGATAAATTTATAGAAAGAGAACAGGAATTTTCGCAAAGCGCAGGACAAATTCTGCCTGTAATTTCCGGGAAATTATTAGTCAATGTTAAACTTTCATATGCACTTATTAAATCGTTTCTAAATAAATAATCGTTCCAATCAGGTATAAGGTTAAAATTTGGACATCCAAGTGCGTAACAGTAAGGGGTACTGCAATCCATACATCGACCTGCTTGCTTTTTCATCTCTGTATCATTTTGCATGATTAAAAATTCATCAAAATTTTTAATTCGTTCTTCTATGCTTTTATACTCAAAATCTTTCCGTTTAAAATCTATAAATCCTTGAATACTGCCCATTCTATTGCTTCCTCCTTCGTTAATAAATGTTACAGTCGCTTAAATATAAAGAATCACAACAAAATAGCGTTTTCACGAATTCAATTTATATTCCAGCATTCTTGAAAACTCAAAATACCCCTGAGCGTCATTTATAATTTCAGTAGAATTCTTTAAAAGGTCTTTCCTAGCTGATTTTGATACATAATCTAAAGGGGTACAGCCCTCATTATTTTTTGCGTTCATATCAGCATTTTGGGAAATAAGCAATTCCGTCATATCCTTAAAGTTAAAATATATTGCTTTATGTAATGGTGTAGCTCCGTCTTCACTTTGGGCATTCACATCAGCGCCTTTTAAAACAAAAAGTGCTGCAATGTCACTCCAGCCGTAGTATGTTGTTTTATGTAAGGGTGTTTCTCCCTCACTATTCCTTACATTTACTTCAGCGCCCTCTGAAATTAGCAGTTCGGCAATATCCTTTAAGCCGTAATACGCTGCTTTGTGTAATGCTGTATCCCCAATGTTGTTTTTGCTATTCACGTCAGCGCCTTTTGAAATAAGCAATTCAGCAATTTGCTTATAACCTTCTCCCTGTGCTGCAAAAATTAAAGCTGTGTTACAATTATTGTTTCTCGCATTCACATCAGCATCATTATTGATAAGTATTTCTACAATCTCTTTATAACCCTTTTGTACTGCTAAAATCAAAGGAGTATCACCGTTATGGTTTTTTGCATTGATGTCCATGCCTTTGCTTATGAGCATCTCTACTATTTCCTGTTGTCCATGATCAGCTGCCAAAAGCAAGGTTGTAAATCCAGTATTACTTATTTCATTGATATTGGCACCACAATCTATGAGCATCTCCAATATCTCCTTATGTCCCATACTTGCTGCTATGCTTAATAGGGTATTGCCAGAATAATAACGTTCGGTATTAATATCCTGCGGTTTTAAAAAGAGCCCCTTTTTTATTAGAATGGACGTATTTTCAAACCCTTTATCTTCACACGTCCTTAATAAGCTCGAATACTGTTCATTCATATCCATTTTGATATCCTCCTATTAAAATGTAAAGGAGCAGGACATCCATTCGAAGATACCCTACTGTTTCAATTATCATATCAAAGTGTTTTATTGTGAAGCTGCTTTCCGAAATACTCAGACTCTTCTAATCTTCTTCTTGAATATGATATTAGGCTTCGTATTATTATCCAGGCTGGGTATTCTTCCGTCAGGAAAGTTTTCAACTTTATCTGTCCAGTCAGGATATCTTTGCTTCAATTCATCCATGGGGCCAGCATCAAGAGCGCGCATAGGACATGATGCAACGCATGCAGGCTTCAGCCCGTCTCTTATTCTGTCTATACAAAGATCGCATTTAGTCATTCTTGGCTTTGCAGAATCATATTCATCAAATTTCTTAATATTATCATCGTAGTACTGCGGGCTATCCCAAGGACAGGCTTGTCTGCAGCGCTGGCATGAGATGCAAGTCTTATTTTTATCTGCTAAAACTATCCCAAAATCCGTTTCCTTATATATGTAATGCATAGGACATGCTTTAACACATACAGGCTCTTCACAGTGATTACAAGAAATGCTTAAGTTTAAAACATCCACATTGGGTGGAATATCTCCATATTCTGTTGCAATTACCCTTCTCCAGTTCTCTTTCATATGATATTTCCCAAAGTCAGCAAAATTCTGTTCTCCAGTACTTCCTGCCAAGTTCTCATACTCCGCTGGTTCTTCGTATCTACCGGTAGTAAGCCAGGTCAGTTCCGGATTAACAGCAGCATCGCCACGTTTATCTTCGTTCCAAGACTTGCAGGCAAGTATACAGGCCTTGCAATTTACACATCTGGTCTGATCAAAATAAAAACCCCATTGTTTCAACGATTTCTCACCTACTCTCTATTTATATCATTAACGTGGTTTTTGCAAACTTATTTCACAGAGGGCACCGCCAGCATTCAAGCCAAGACCGCAAAAGAACGGATCCAATACCCCTGAATTCAAGTCTGTAGTTATGGTGTTTGTACACCCGCCCACATCAACAGGTCCAACATGTTTTTCAGGCTTTCCGTCATTATCTGCATCAAACCAAGCTTCATAAGTCTCTGTTGTACTGGGCCTGTAACAGGCACCCTGCGCTATAGAAACAACCCCTGGCAAGATTCTTTTGGTAAGCATCACAGGGAGTTTTATGCATCCATAGTCATTAAATACATATACCAAGTCGCCGTCATGGATGTCTCTTGCCACAGCATCCTCATGATGCATTTCTACTAGCTGAGGACGTTGCTCCCCTATAACAGGAAGGTTACCATAGGTAGAAAGCGCTCGTTGGGCAGCATGTGGCGTAATAAACTGAAGCGTATACCTGATCCCCTTTGCGCCTAGCTTGCCTCCGTCTTTTATAATATCTTCATACCCCTCATAGGGCTTTACATACTGTGCTCTAGGCACCTTTAAAACCATTCTGCTCCGCTCAGCATAATAAGGAGAGTAGAAATTGATCCTGCCTGTATCTGTATCAAATTCCCCAGGTTTGATTGCAGCAGTCTGGATAAGTGTCTTTTCTTTAGGTACAGGAAGCTGGAAGTTCGCAGTCTCCAATATTTCTTCAAAGCTTGGAAGCTTGACCTCCGGATTGATTTCCTTATATTCTTCAGGAACAGCTGCTTTACTCCACTGTTCCTCCATAATTTGTCTGTCAGTAAGGTTTTTCCTGCCGTAATCAAGTCCCAGCCGTAAGGCGATCTGTTCGTTGATCCATCGGTCAGGCTTTGCTTCATACATGTGCTCAATGGGACCATTCACTACAAAAGTATCAGACACCCATTGCATCCTAAAGCTGCTTTCCTCAAAGTTGGTTATCGTAGGCAGAACGATATCTGACCATGCTGCCGTGGATGTCATGAATCTCTCATAGGACACGACATATTTCAGCTTGTCCCATGCAATCGTTCTTTTATTAATATTCTGGAATTGGTTGAATGGATTTCCTCCCACTGCACCCCTTACAACCATTTCCATTTTCAATCTGGCATCTTGCCCAAGATCTATTTTATTCATCGCAAGTACGTCTTCTCTAAGCTCTTTGGATGTTCTGCCATCCAGTCCATGTAACATCACATCGCTTAGGTTGAAAATAGAAAATAAAATGGGCTGATTTGCTTCCAAATCTGTTAATGCAGGTTCAGGGTCCATTCTGACGGAGTAGCCGTCGTCTGCCCTTATTTCACCAAATCCGCCGCCTTTTTTAGTAATATTGCCCGTCATAGCACTTAATGCAATAAGCATCCATGAAAAGTACATTCCATTATGCGTCCTCTGTGGGCCGGTTAGCTTGGAGCAAATAAAAGCCGGTTTTGCTGTTGCATATTGAATAGCAAATTCCTCTATTACATCCTTAGGTGTACCTGTTAAATTTGATGCCCAGGTAAGCACGCCATCATAACCTCCATGTTCTTCCTGCAGTTCATCGAGGTACTCTACAAAAGACAGTCCCTTAGGAACGGTAAATGCTTTTCCTACATAAGGTTCCCCGGTAACGGGATGCTTGCTTGGAGATTGGCTTATTACGCTGTCTCCAGGGTAGAAACCAAAACAATATTTCTTCAAGAAATCCTTATCATGAAGATCCTTCCTGTAGATTACATTCGCCATTGCAGACAGCATCGCAGAATCAGTGCCTGGTCTTACACATATATATCTAGGTACATTACCATATCCTGTACCCATGGAAGAGGCTGTATCCGTATACCTGGTGTCTACCACAGTAATAGGTATACCCTCCTCTTTTGCCTTCATCATAGCAAAAGCAAGATAAGGCACAGTTGCCTGACTATCATTTCCCCATATCACAATATATTTAGCATTAAATATATCCATAGGAGGGTTACCCCTTAATTTAGAGTACTCGCCTATTGAAGCAAAGGTCGCTGCCTGAAGATTTCCCGAAGAAGGATTTCCAAATCGCCCCAGATAAGGTCCAAGATAGGGTGCAATTCCACCCTCATCCCATATAGGCAGATAGCCTAAGTCATCCTTTCTTAGCAGCATTTCCCGATACCAGTCCGCTATTGTATCTAGGGCTTCGTCCCATGTTATACGCTTAAAGCCTCTGATATTTCCCCGCTCTAGCGTTTGCTTCAATGGGTATTTCAGCCTGTCTGGCGCATATATTCTCCTCTTTTCAGAAATCCCTAATAGACATGCTCGTCTTTGAATCGGCATAAGGGCTTCATCCTTCACATAGGATCCTTCTCTTGGAATATCCCCTGCAGATGTAACCTTGCAT
Source organism: Clostridia bacterium (assembly GCA_029239905.1). Lineage (GTDB taxonomy): Bacteria > Bacillota > Clostridia > Lutisporales > Lutisporaceae > GWB2-37-7. The sequence goes on along the minus strand of JARBUB010000081.1, from coordinate 4,009 downwards.
ACCCGTCCGTTTTTCATATGTAGTTTCAGCATACATGCCCCTCCGCAGTGCATCGGATGCAATGTCATTACCGTCTTCATTTCTTTATCTGCTTTCATACGATTCCTCCCTCCCTGCTAAAACAGCTGGATTTTGCATTATATATGACATCTTCAGTAATCTTTATTATTTCTTATAAAAATCTGATACTAAATCAAATAACAGTTTTGAAGCAAACTCTAAGTTATTAATATAGAAGGAATAGTCTTTTGTGTGTAAATCTGGGCGCTTTTCTCCTGCACCAATACCAAAGTAACATCCCTTTGTATAATCTAAATAGAATCCAAAATCCTCTCCCGCTCTAAAGGGCTCATTCATATCAGCAATAGAATAGTTCTTATCTATACATATCTGCTTGATCCGCGCTGTAACATCTGTTGAATTGATAATCCCTTTAAAATATTCTGAAGTCTCTAATTCAACTTCTAATTGATATTCACTTGCTAATTGACCCAGTGAATCATTTATCTGTTTAACAATACTCTTGATGATATTGTCATCTAAAGATCTTATTGTACCAAGTATCATTGCATTGCCTGCTGAAGTTCCGTATTGATATTCTCCCAGTTTTATATGCGTTATACTTATCTTGGCATCACGGTCTCCCATATTTTCTAATTGATTCAGTAATTTTGCTACTGCATAAGCAGGACTTCTTCCTTGTTCAGGGTAAGCTGCATGTGAGGGCTTTCCATTAAAGCTGCATTTAAATCCAATGACAGAATTATTAAAATTTCCTGTCCTAATAACAACATCATTTTCTCTATATCCAGGAAAATTATGAAAACCCAGTATGATATCCGGTTTATACTTATTAAAAAAGCCATTCTCTATAAGCTCTGGTGCCCCAGCGCCAGTTTCTTCAGCTGACTGAAAAATAAGTATAACATCCTTATCAGCTAATTCATTCATTCTTGCTGCAAGGTCTAAGAGTATCGCTGTATGTCCATGATGACCGCATCGATGCTCATACACCCCATCATCAGTAAGCACAGCATCAAAATCTGCTCTTAATGCAATCACTTTTCCCTCACCCTTATGGGTAATATGGGAATAAATCAGGGAATTGCCTATCTGTTCTCCCTTAAACCCCTTTAAATCCTTCATATAGCTGCTGATGATCTGCCTGGTTTTTATTTCTTCTCCAGACTTTTCAGCATTTACTCTTAATTCTTCAAGTACTTCAAATATATTTATCATTACGAACCTCCTATTACATCATTCATTATGTATTCAGCTACCCTATCTACAACTATTTCGCAGATTCTACACAATTCAGCAGATCCAATTTCATAAGCAGCTGAATATACTGATGTACTGCTTCCATATCGCCTTTGCGACAATCCATCATCACCTTTTCTGCAATTTCAGCCACAGTGCGCTTTCCATCTATATAGTATTGAATCAACAGCTCTGCATAGGATGAGTCACTGAAAAGGGGACGATATTTTTTAATGTATTTGCTCAACTCCGCTTTCAAGCTATCACTTGATGCTGCATAATCAGCAAGTTGATTAACAGGAGAAATATATTTTCTATGAGGAATATATCTATATTTAGCTTCCACAGAAGTCTTCTTCACTAAAGTTATTTTCTCTCTGTACAAGCTGAAGAAATGTGAAAGCATGTCTTCTGCCGATTTACGTATCCTATGGGTTTCCAGGTCAATCATTTTCTTAACACGATTCTGCTCTTCTCCACAGAAAAAGCGTAGATAATCTTCACATGCTTTGACATAGTAATCCGTATAGTGTCTATATTCATCCACCACCTGAGTGCTGTTAAGCTCTCCCTGTAAGGCTCGATTTTGTAATTCTGTAAGCTCCTCCTGCATGCGAACATAAGCTTTTCCCAAAACAGCAGGCATATCATTCTCGCTCAACGTTGCCAATGTGTATGCATAGGCTGCTGCAAGGCTTGCAGATTTACTTAATATATATGGACTGATCACCTCAGGCGTATCTCCATTGGTATGATAATACATATCTGGCCACTGTCCAAGCATTGGAGTCGGAATTCCTATACTTGGATCTGATAGGATAAAGTTATCGCTTCCCCCCGTAAACTCAGCCGTTGCGCTGTTAAACATCGGAACCAGACTTCCCGGCGAGAAACCGGGGACTTCCTTTTTTAGATCGTCTAAAATCAAGGCTGCTAAATCCATTACAAAGGAAGGGGTGCTGCGTGGAAGTCCGCTTATAGTTAAAGGGCCATACCCCTTTTCTTGCTTGCCTCCTACCATATCAAGATTTATTCCTGCCATTATTTTATTTCTTTCATTTCCTAATTCCTCTAGGTAAACATAAAGTCCTGTATATTCAGGAATAAGAAGTATCCTTATGGTCCTCTTCAAGGGAGCAAGTTCTCCTTTATTTATCAAGGTGCGCAAAGTACTTAATACTTCCATGGCTGCAGCAACTCCGCTGGCATTATCATTTGCACTGGAGCGCGGATGACAAAGATGTGCTGTGATTAAGATTTCCTCGCTGCTTTCCCCCTCCAGCGTTGCGCTGACATTTTCAATGAAGCCGTCATAGAAATCAGCGTCAACAAAACAGTTTGCCTGAGGATAGCGAGGTTTTGCACCATCTTTATCGTTTTCTGTACGCATTTCGCGACAAATCTCTGCCAGTTTATCCCCTGCTCTCGGAGTCAGAACAAAACCGAAGGGACATATGCCATTGTTTGCTGTTGTCCACCAAAATGTATTGTATTTTTTGATATCCAGCAGATCATATCTGGTGCGCCCACCCTGAACCTCGGCTATGTGGTCAGTGATAATACCGATAGCTCCACCCTTTTCAACTGCCCAGTCCAAATAGGAGTTGAAACTATCTCTTACAAATATAATCTTTCCAGCTATATCAAGTCCTTCATAAGCACCCTCGTCACATCCACGATCTAAGAGTACAATATCTACAGGCGTGCTGCGATAATCACAAGAATAGCTTTTTTGAATAATGGAGAGATTATCTTCACTAAAATCTGCAATACGCTTAGAATCAGGTAATACCAGGTCACAATATGCTTCTCTGCATCTCCACTCTTGAAATACGCGCATTGTCAGATACCAGCGTTCATTTCGTGCGGGATAGGATAATAACTCTGACTTAATACCAGCTTCCTGCAATTTATTACAACAGTGGATGGCGGCTGCTCGATATCCTTCTGAGGCTTGTATTCGGTGATAGCAGGATATCTCTCTTATCCTTTCTACCATGCGTTCTCCCGATACAGCCTTGTTGATTTTTATTATATTATCCTTTAACACAATCATCTCTCCTCACATAAGCAAATAAATTCACAGTAACACAAGGCCTATACAGCCAATTGACCCATGCGTTTTTTCCATCGCCCGGAGTAATAATAGGGGATTAGGATGCATAGCCCCATGATCCATCCAATGGCATAGCACCAGTGCATATTATCTCCACCAAAATACTTGCTCAATAAATATGCCGATGGAACGCGAGCCAGCCATAGACTTATTAAAGTGGATATTGTCGGTACAACAGACTCACCAGTACCTCTCAGTATACCAATATACATGTATTGCAAGGTGGATATAAAATACAGGGGTATGACCCTCATCAAATATGCATTGCCCCGTGCAACAACTTCTGGACTATTGGTAAACAGATACATCAACTGAAAGCGGAATGGAATGACAATGGCACACATAATGAGTGAAAGTCCCATAACAACACTCATCGTAACGTGTACACCTTTTTTTACCCTGTCAAGCTTATTTGCGCCCATGTTCTGCCCAACGTAGGTGGTGATTGCAGTGGTTAAAGCTGTAACCGGCATGAATACAAAGCCATCTACTTTTACTGCAGCGTTATACCCCGCAATATATGCTGTACCATACTGATTAATCAGTGGCTGCATAACCATCATACCCACTGAAAATAATGCATTCTGAATACCCGTCGGCACTCCTATACGAAGTGTTTCTTTAAAGCACTGC
>JARBUB010000080.1 GCA_029239905.1 Clostridia bacterium | reverse complement strand
CTTCGCTTCAAACAGTATAAAATTCTTAACGGCTTCCCATATAAAATAATCAAAGTCTTATTAATGTTCGCTCAAATGCTTTCCACGGCATCATAGAACATGCTTACTTCAGCATTTCCATTAAACACGGTCTTAAGGTATGCATCTGTTTAAAAGCAGGGGAGTAATATCAGCACTACGCTTTAACAGAGCCAAAATAAAAAGTAGTAAATCTTAATGGCTTCCTCAGCTTATGAGCCAAGGAAGCCATTAAGATTTACTACTTATTTTTAATTATAGTATTATTTCTCCGTTAGAATTTATCAATTCCTTATACCAGTAACCAGAGTCCTTAATAGTTCTTTTCTGAGTTTCAAAGTCTACGTACACCATTCCAAAACGTTCCGAGTACCCCTTTGCCCATTCAAAGTTATCCATTAAAGACCATGCAAAATATGCTTCGATGTTAACTCCATCTTCAATAGCCCTTTTCATTTCACGAATATAACGATACATAAAATCTATTCTATTAGGATCATGTACCTTTCCATCCACTGAAACAACATCATGAGCGGACATGCCGTTTTCCGTGATAATAATGGGCTTTTTATAGCGTTCATATAAAAACTTCGGTGCCCAATATAGAGCCTCCGGCGTTATTGGCCAACCTATTGCTGTTCTATCATAGCCCGCTGGACGTTCAACCCACTCAAAGCCATTTTTTCCTGCTCTGACTGGTGAACCGTTGTATATATTTTGTCCATAAAAATCCAAAGGCTGTGACATTATCTTTAAATCATTCTGCCCTATTTTAGGCAAATCTTTTTCATAAAGCTTCAAGCCATCCTCAGGGTAATCTCCAAGCATAACAGGATCACTCCACCATGTAACACTCCATAAGTAATTATGGGGGTTTGGCTGCACCTGAAAATAAGCCTCTCTTGCTGCCTCGATATCCTCTTTTGAATTGGAAATAGGATAGGCTGCACTACTGGTTGGGGCATATCCAACCTTAACATCCTTAACTACGCTTCGTATTGCCTGCACTGCATATCCATGTGCCAGCATAACGTTGTGAGCCATCTCTAAAGTGGACCTTTTGGACATAATATTACCTGGAGCATGCTCACCAGTTACATGACCTAAGCCCACAAAACATTGAGGTTCATTAAAAGTGATAAAGTTTTTTACTCTGTCGCCAAGTCTTTGTGCAACAATTTTGGCAAACTCTGCAAACCATTTTGGACTCTCGGGGTTCTGCCATCCCCCAAGACGATAGAGTGCAAAGGGTAAATCCCAGTGGAATAGGGTGACATAAGGAGTAATTCCCTTTTCTAAAAGCTCGTCCACCAGTTTGTCATAAAAATCCAAACCTTTTTCGTTTATCTCACCGATGCCCTCTGGAAGGATTCTTGACCATGCAATAGAAAATCTATAGGCTTGTAAACCAAGCTCCTTCATAAGATTAATATCCTCTTTGTATCTATGGTAGTGATCACAGGCTATATCACCATTGTGGCCGCTAAATACCTTTCCAGTAGTGTTACAAAAATCTTCCCATACTGTTAATCCTCTACCATCTTCATAGGCTGCACCTTCAATTTGATAGGATGAAGTTGCAGATCCCCAAACAAAATTCTTTGAAAAACTCATAATAATATCTCCCTTGTCACTATAACCTGACTTATGCTATGCACGGGCACAGCTGTTTCTCACTATAAGTTTTGTTGGAATACGAACATCCAAAGCATCCTCCGTAGGCTTATTCTCAATAAGCTGGATTAATCTATCAGCTGCCATTCGTCCAATTGTTGCCCTATCCTGGTGCACTGTGGTAAGTGCTGGGGACATATAACAAGATAATTTTAAATTATCAAAGCCTACCACAGATATATCCTCAGGAATACGGAAACCCTGTGATTGGATAGTTGACATTGCAGAAAAAGCAATATCATCATAGGCTATAAATATCGCAGTAGGCAAGTCATCCCAACATTGTTGAAGAAGCTTCACCGCAGCCTTGCTGCCTTCCTCATGTGAAAACACATCTGTTTCTATAATATACTTTGGATTCACTTCGAGACCTTTAGAGTTTAAAAACTCCAAGTATGCACCATATCTTTCACGTCCAGCCACACTAGTAAGCGGACATGCTATATGGGCTATTTTTCTATGTCCAAGCAAATACAGATACTCCAAGGCCTGCAAAGTCCCCATACGGTAATCAGCTATTACAGTAGGTACATCAGGATATATATCCTCTACTGAAACGCATTTTATACCACTGGATATAACATTTTGAACTTCATCAACATGATTTCTGTCCATAGCCAGTAGTACTCCCTCCAAACCTCTGTATTTGCAGTGTTCAAGATAGGAAGCTTCCTTATTTCCAATCTGTTTACTTACAAACAGTACATCATACCCATATTCTGAACTCCTCATCTTAAAGTTCTGCAGTATTTCACTGAAATGAGGATGTGTTATACCTGCTCCTGTATCCTCAGAAAAAAGCACCCCTATAAGCCAGGTCTTTTTTGTAGTCAATGCTCTGGCATTTGTGTTTGGGGTATAGCCCAGACTTTCAGATACTTCCATTACTTTTTTATAGGTGCTCTCTTTTACACTACTATAATTATTAAAAGCCTTGGAAACTGTTGCAGGCGAACAACCTGCTAATTTAGCAATATCATAAATAGTTACCATTGCTCCTACCTCGTTTTCTTTTCTCTTATCTATTGGTAATTATACCCTACCCAAAATAATATTTCAATCGAGCACCTGGTATTTAAAGTAACTAAAATCTGCATATGCGCTTGAATCAGCCAAATCCTGACAGCTCATTCCTACAAATGCACCTGTAAATCCCATTGGATTTGCATTTTCATCAGACAGGATACTTGTATCAATAGTGTAAGGAATTACATTCCACTTCATATCTTCTTTTGCATAAGAGAATTCGCCCTGTCTGTTTTTCACAGTGAGGCGTAAATAGAGATCTCCATCGCCAACTGGTATTTCATCTTCTCCAAGCGGCATAGAGAAATTACCTTTATCCATACATAAGATTCCCAGGCACTTTTGACCCTTCTTCTCGTCATAAGCAACTCTCAAATAATATTGATTCTCCTCGTCATACCTGTAAATCAATCCTGCCATCCTTTGGAAATGATCAAAGGAAAGCCTTACACAGGTTTCAGCTTCAAAGCAAAAGTCTGTCTGTCTTCTTACAAGCATATTCTGATTATGTGTGGAGGATAATGATTCCCTCCCATAAAGCCTCAGACTTCCATTTTCAAGCAGGTCGTACTGGGCAGGAACGCGTAGAGACATAAAATCTGATTTGAATTCCTCATTTTCAAACTTATAATCATATAACTTTTGTATGTTTTTTTCACCATAGCCTTCAAATTCTGGCGATGGTACCATACTTCCATCTTTGAGGTAAGGCCAGTCGTTTTTCCATATAACTTCTGCAATAGAAGTTTCCCTGCCAAGAGGGCATCTCATACTTTCATCTACAGGTCTCCCGCAAAGAAATGCAGTCCACCATCTTCCATCGGGACCCTGACATATGCTTCCATGTCCGGCCTTCTTAAGATATGCATTAGGGTCTCCCATTGAGCTTACCAAATGTGCCTCAGGATGCAGCTCATATGGTCCATTAATATTCTTTGAACGGGCTACGGTTAATGCATGTTCATAGGAGGTACCTCCCTCAGCAGTTGTCAAGTAATAATATTCGTTAATTTTATAAAGGTGAGGACCTTCAACCATTCCCCTTTTTGAACCTTTGAATATTTTCACTGGCTGCGAAATAGGTTTTAGCGTTACAGCATCCAATTCTGTAAGTAAAATACCACTGAATTGCTCCTTGTCCTGTTTTCTATAATCCCATTCCATGTTAACAAAATATTTTCTCCCATCCTCATCATGAAAGAGGGATGGGTCAAAGCCTGAACTGTTTACATACACCGGTTCACTCCAAGGCCCATTAATTGAAGGAGCGGTGGTAATATAATTATGCGTATCCTTGAAAGGACTAAAAGTCCAAATCTTCACATCTGTAAATACAAGATAGAACAATCCATCATGATAGGTAAGACATGGAGCCCAAATTCCAGCTGATTTTGGGTTCCCCTTCATATTAAGGAAATTAAGGTTATCTAGCGGTGAAGGCACACTTTTCCAATTAGCTAAATCCTTTGACTCGGAAATTGCAACTCCAGGAAAATATTCAAAGGTAGAATTAGCAACATAAAAAGTTCCATCAACGCATATCATACTAGGATCTGGATGAAACCCAGTTAATACAGGATTTTTTATCATAAAAAGCACCTACTCTCTGTCTAAATCTATTCTTTTACCGCTCCCATAGCGATTCCGCTTACAATATATTTTGAGAATATAGCATAAACAATTATTATTGGCACAATTGATACAGCAAGGCCAACATATATACTTCCGTAGTCTGTTCTATAGGTATCCCCTCTCAGGGTCTGAACAAGCATTGGGAGTGTGTACTTTTCAATTTTACTAAGCAACATAAATGGTGTAAAAAAGTTGTTCCAAGACCCAACGAAAGCGAATATCCCCATTGTAAATGCACCTGGTTTTGCTATAGGAAGCATTATTTTATGGAATATTGCAAGCTCACCACAGCCATCTATTCTGGCAGCATCAATCAAGTCCCTTATAACCACCGACTGCATGTACTGAACTGCAAGAAATATGGCTCCTGGTGCAGCAATAGCCGGTACTATAAGAGGGATATAACTATTTGTAAGTTTAAGCATTGACATGTATCTATAGAAACCTATAATAGAAACCTGTGTTGGTACTAGAACAAGAACAATTACCAAACCGTACAAGAATTTTTTGTAGAAAAAATCATATACTTGAATTCCATACGCAAACATCATTGAGAAATATACAGAAAGAACTGTAACACCTACAGAGATTGTTACGCTGTTTTTGAAACCATTTGTTATACTAAAGCCTCTATTAGTAAGGTTTCTCCAATTGGCAACAAAATTCGAACCAGGCACTAAGCTTATACCCTGTTGTATTTCTGGTGTTGTTCGCGTTGCATTTACTAGCAGAATCCACATTGGTAATATACACATTACTGCCAAAATCACTAAAAATATATAGATGAAGACACGCATTATTTTCGTTCTTAAAGAATAATTCATACTCCTGCAGCCCCCTTCTTAAGCTCTCTGCTTTTTACTTTTGAGGATACTCCGGTACCCTCAGGATCCTTGTCACGCAGCAGCCTTACTATTGCAAAGGCACATACACATGTAATTATGAATATTACAACCCCCACGCTTGCAGCGGCTCCAATATGTCCTTTAGTACTAGAGAACTTCATATACATAAGTATGTTCATTGTCATTATAGAACCACTTGGAGAACCACGCCCATCTGTCAGCATGAATGGTATATCAAACATTTGCATACCGCCTACAAGAGATGTAACTAAGGTATAAACCAGAATTGGTTTTAAAAGAGGGAGTGTTATTTTTGTAAACATCTGTGCTGCCGATGCTCCATCCACCGTTGCAGACTCATAGTAGGAAGGAGATATAGAGGTCATACCTGCCATTAACACTATAAGTGTAGAACCAAACCACATCCACCACTGCACAAATATTACAATTCCTTGTGTCCATCCAGTACTTCTGAAGTAATCTGTGGATTGACTAAAAAGCTGATTAACGGGACCATACATTGAGAAAAAGTTAAAGAATAATACTGCTATTGTTGCAGGCATTAAAAGGTTTGGTAAATAGTAAATAGCACGAAAAATACCAACACCCTTCATCTTTAATCTATTATTTGTAAACCATATAGATAAAAGCATGGCTATGCCAATCTGTGGTATAAAGTTCAAAAGCCATATCTTCCATGTATTTCGTAATGATTGCATAAAAAATTTGTCATCAAATAATTGCTTAAAATTATCTAATCCGACAATCTTAGATGTTTCACTCATCAAAGTAGTATTTGTAATGCTTAAATAGAATGTATATATAAGAGGATAAAAGGAGAATAAAAGAAATCCAATTATAAAAGGAGCTGTAAATAAATAACCGTAATAATTTTTTTCAAGCTTTCCTTTACGTCTTTTTATATTAACATCGCTCACTGACACTGCAATCACATCCCTTCATATTAAATGATAAGTTATTAATAAAATCTGCGGCTATAAAGGAACCGCAGATTTTATTATTTGCTGCTTAAGCTACTAATCCACCTTTACATCAGGTAATGCATTTTTAACAGCTTCTTTGAACGCTTTAATTGTTTCTTCTTTAGTGCCCTTACCCGAAGCATAGTTTGCCATTGGGTCATTTAAAGCTCTTTGAATTGCATCATCAGAAGCTTGTATAAGCTTTGCATTTATTGATGGAGCTGCGGCTTGGAATGCCTTATAGGAATTCTGTCCGCCTATAAACTTGCTTGCATCTGAATTATCAAAGGATGAAACTATTGAATCTACAACCTTCTGGCTGGATACGAAGTCTCCAGGTCCTTGACCAAGTGTATCTCCAATTGTATTGTCAATTGCCTTAAGGTAAGCATTATTGTAAACACCAGTTGCCCAATTCTTAAGAGTAGTTTCATTTAAAGTCATAAACTTTATGAAGTCTTTAGCTGTATCAAGGTTCTTAGCATTTTTTATAGCACCTACATAAGTACCGCCCCAGAAATATGGCATTGGTCCACTGATACATGCCCAGTCGCCTGTAGTATCCTTACCAACCTTAGCAGTCTTGTCAGCGTTATCCTTTGGAATTCCATTTTGCATTAATACATATGGAAGTCCCCAAGTTGGAAGCAAGTATGAGAATACTTGTTTAGCCTTCTTAGTAGCAGGATCTACTAAAGAATCATTCATTCCAGCAAACCAACCTTCTTGCCATTGAGTAGCTTGAGCTTCATAACCATTTTGTCTGAATTCCTTAGCCATATCAAGAAGATCATTTACCTTAGGATCGATAACAAGTTTATCGTTTTCAACCCATGGCTTCTGACGGTTAGCAAAATAAAGATTTGCAAAATCTCCTGTTGATGCAACCATGTAAGTGTCTCCACTTGAAGCATCTTTAATCTTCTTAGCAACATCTTTAAACTTATTCATATCTGAAACCATAGCCTGAACTTGTACTGGATCGTCAGTTCCTAAATATTTCTTAGCCAAGCTTCTGCGGTAGAACATTGCTCCAGGGGTAGCCTGATATGAAAGCGCCTTTAATTTTCCTTGACTGCTTCCTATATCAAGTGTGTATTGATATGTTTTCATGTCCTTTGTTAATGGACTTAAATCTGAAATGTCAGCTAGGTAAGTACTTTCTACATATTCTTTTACAAATGAAATTTCTAGTGATACTACATCAGGAACATCTCCTGATTGAAGAGTACTCTTAAGTTTTGTCTGGAATTCCCCATTTGTCATAGGTATCATTGTATACTCTACCTTAACTTCTGGGTGTTCTTTCTGATAAGCAAGAGCATATGTCTTAACTTCATCAGTAAAAGACCAAATTTTAAGTGTTTTTGGCGTATTATCACTTGGTTTTGTTGTAGTGCTTGTACTAGGTTTTTGACACCCTGCTAGTAAACCAACAGACATCAAACAAGCAAGTGCAAATGCCATCTTCCTTTTTAACATTTATACCACCCCATCAAATTTAATAATAACAACGTTTACAGAAACCGGTTTCTGTTTACATAAATATATTATCATACCCAGACTATTCTGACAATACTTTTTTTACCTATTAAGTGTAATTTTGTTCAGTTTTTTATATCATTTCATTACTAACTTGATATATAGACTATAAGCAACTGTTATGATATATGAAAAATGATTATACTAGCCATTCATCACTTTCCAAAATAAATATATATTACTAAAAAATTTAGTTAACCGGTTTCTTTTTTGCGATTATTCCTCATATATATTTATGACCTTATCCATATATTCCATTTTTTTGCAATGAAATACTACTTCAAAGCCTATACATTCATAAACCCAAACCTCATATCCATTTAATGGTACAACTTTATTATAATAAATACAACGAGACATATTCAACAGATTTAAATTTTGCTATTCCTAATCCGTCTATTAAAACCTCCATTGGCCTAAACATACTGCTTATAACTTCAACACTCTGCAAAAGTTTTTCTTTTTTCAGATTAAATGTCATTGTACAATGAGGCACCCACAAATCAGGCAGAAAATATCTCCACTCAGCTTCCTCAAAGCTTCTCATTGTTCTATGGAATTCCTCCTGCATGTCCAACATTTCCCGAGTTACCCTTGGCTGTAAAAAGACAACTCCTTCATTCATATTAAACACTCCAACATTTGATAGATTAAGCTTAAGAATAACTGCTTTTTGTGCAAATTCTTTAATCTTTTCCATAAATAATTCAAGATTATTTATTTCATCATCATATACAGCCAACGTTATGTGAGGTCTGCTGTCAGACTCGTACATATACTTGCTTATATCCTTGTCGTAGAGCACCTTCCATATGGCCCTAATTGCTTCTTCACTTTTTTCATCAAAATATAATTCTACTGCATAGCCCATGGGTTAACCTCCTATGATTAAATTAGGCTCTGTTAAAGCCTAGTGTTGATATTACGCCGGGGAGTTACATCTAGGAAAGCTTCGCTACGCAAACAAGACTAAAACTTCTTTTAGCTTAATCTGCTAAATCCAACAAACTCACTCCGCTTAGTTCGGGGCAGTTTAAGCCAGCCTGTTCCCAGGCTAAACATGCCCCTGAAAAGTCATTTAAACTTTTCAGCAGTGTTGGATTCTTAACGCAGCTTAAGCTAAAAGAGGTTAAGTCTTGTGCATTCACAGGGCATCATAAATGCGCTCGTTCCCAATCACTATTTTGCCCATGAAAAGCCATTTAGGCTTTTCATCTCAATGCTTTCTACGATGTAACTCCCCTGCTTACTTCAACACTGTTTTGAAACAAACTCTTAATTTAAGTCTATGTTCAAGGGAAAAGCTGAAGTAAGCATGTCCTATGATGCCGTAGAACGCATTTGTGCGAACATTAGTAAGACTTTGAGTATTTTATATGAGAAGCGAAAGCTTTCCTAGGCATCATAGAACATGCGAAATTTCAACATTTCCATTAAGCAGAGCCTTTGTCATAAGCAATAAACTTATTCTGCCAAGCTGACTTGGTTAGATATAATTTGTTTTAATAATTGCTTACATTAAATAAATATGCAGTTTTGAGCTAAATTTAGGGAGAATAAATAAATATTTAAATAAATATTTTTATAAACAAATAAATATATGAAGAAATATTTATATATTTAAAAGAATATGTAGGAATTATGGGAGTTTGACCGTAAATACGACTTGAAATTGCATATATATTATTAGATTAATAAAGGCGGGTGATTTGATTATGAGGAAAAAGAAAGCAGCTGCTAATAAAAAAATTATTAGCTTAGATTGCGATGAAGAATATTATAATGGATTCTCTGAAGACGATGTAGCTATCGGCGATGTTGTTAAGAGCTTCAATTTTTTTGTTGATAGTGCATCGGAGACTAAGGAAGAGGTATGTGATAACCCAAATGCTTCCGAGAAGTTAATTGATAACAGAACGCTTCAGAAGCAGCCTTATGGTATAACGCCTCCAGTTGATGGCGAGCGCTTTGAAGTTAAGAGGACCTTTATGTTTAGAAGATCAACTGTGAGGATGCTTAATAAGCTTAAGGCTGAGCATGAGGATGAGAATGTTTATTTGAGCAGTATTTTGGATGAGGCGATTAGGCGATATTTTGAGTTTGTATGCTCAAAATCAAAATAGGTTGTCAAAAGAAGATAATACTTATATAATATCGGTATTAGTGGTGTATAGCTTTCTGAAAGAATAAAATAAAAATTAAAGGGTGAACTTAATGTCAGACAAAAATATTGAGATGATGAAAAAACTTATTGAAGAAAAAAAGAAAAAGGGTTCCTCCAAAGGTGAAAGGCTAATTCCTAATACGAAGTCTGTAGGAGGAGGCGCCACCAAGGTTAAGAGCAATAAGAAAACTGGTGGGCTGTTTGGATAAAACCAATTCATAGTATCAGAATAAAAAACTGTGAGTTCTAGTAGGACCTCATAGTTTTTTGCTTCTCTTCGTTTCCAAATGTCCCATTTTTGCCTCTCTCTGCTCCATGATACTCACACTTTAATAATATGCCTCTGTCTCTTTGTGAGGAGGCTTGCCGACCAGCTTGATCTAAATATCTCAATTTACATCTCTATCTTACGATAATCATACTGTACCCTTTATAAATATTTACTCATTATCAAATTATGAAGTTTATATAATGAATTATATAAAAAGCTCATAGCTTAAAGGGCTATGAGCGATGAGCTTGCTACTGAAAAATGGTTGGTACATCAGTTGGACTGATTCAAATGATCTACCCAGAGAAGAAAGATAAACACTTTTCAAATTAGTCGCTGCAATCTAAAAACCCTACTGAGTTTAGAACTACGTTAAATAAAAAATACTGTGAAGCTTTGTGGCTTTACAGTATTTTTTATAGTAATTTACACAATTTTCGGGTGGTTCCTCAACCTGCTGAGCAGAGAAAAGAGAGGATTACCCGTTTATAGCATCCTCTCTCTTATAAGTTATATTAAGCCCATATTTTAAAGAATCCACCAACTAGACCAATTACAAGTAATAAACCTATACATTGTACTGGAGTCCATTTTCTCTTTTTAATTAAGAAGAATAACCCTAATGTGAAG
>JARBUB010000079.1 GCA_029239905.1 Clostridia bacterium | reverse complement strand
GTTCTCTTTATCTCTTCAATTCTCTCATTAAGCTTCTCTATCTTCAGAGATATGTTTTCATCCGCTACCGAGCCTTCTGAGATTTTCAGTATAACCTTTCCCGTAGATACTCTGTCGCCTTCGTTAGCTTTATAATCAGCCTCTGTTCCTTCCGGCAGTACAGCAGTCCACTCATTTTTCACAAGTACACCTTGGGCTGCAACTGCTTCCTCCATGGTATCGAAGGTCACAATAGCAGTATCTATTTTGAACCAAAAATATCTGATTATATATGAAATGATTACTATCGTAAATAATACGATAAGAAATCTTATTGAACTCCTGCCTTTTTTCTTTTTCTTCGCCATCTTCACCGCGCCTCACTATATCCATTATGGTTAACATGGACTATCCTATATATTTCTCCAAATAATTGTTTAATCCTTCAAAGATTGTATAATTTATTGAACATAGTGAAAAATAGTGCTATACTCCTATATACGGCATTTTGCATGAATGATTTTTGACTTGACTGCATATTAAACTATTGAAAAATGTTTCCCGATGTGTTATATTTGTATTTGTTAAATCTGGGTGTGGCGCAGCTTGGTAGCGCGCTTGAATGGGGTTCAAGAGGTCGCAGGTTCAATTCCTGTCACCCAGACCATAAATGATTATTAATAGCCTAACAGCCGCAACGGTTTGTTAGGCTATATTATTAAACCCAATGCTATTCAATTTTATCCTAAACACTGAATAAAATTGAAATAAATATCGGCGGTAGCTAACAATTAGCTATCACGTAGCTAACAATAGTTTTTAAAAATAAAAGCTGACTACCAATTACAGTAGCCAGCTTCTTACGCTTATTATGAGGAATATTCTTTTTTTAGAAATTCCCTACTTATATAAAAGTCCCATTATAGTCCTAGTAACTGTTTTTTCTTATCTTCAAATTGTTCTTCAGTGATTATACCTGAGTCAAGGAGACCTTTAAATTTTAGTATTTCATCAGCCGCAGAATTTGAATTTGCTTGTTGCGCTGCAGAAGTAGCATGTTCAGCTTCAACATTGCTACATATAAGTTGAAGTGCCGATAAACATTCCTGCGCAGCATTATAAAATGTCTTATATGTAAAGCTATCCTTCTTCGTTGGAGTTGTGATCATGTTTATATATACAGTTGGATTACTCATGTTGTTGACTGTAATCTTAATTTTGAGAGAATTGCATATGCCTTTTGTATTTCTTTTCCCAGTAGCACCACCAACAATTGCACCAACGCCTCCAAATAGTAACCCACCGGCAACGGCTCTGCCAATTCCTCCTTTAGAAACAGAAGTACCATCTTCTAAAAGTTCAAAATCTATAATATCCTCATATTTGTAAACAGTAGTATTTCCTCGGCCACCCAAGATACCTGTATGTACAAGCCATTGCTTGGTTTCTTCGTTAATTTCCATCAAATTGCTGATTTTCTTAGTTGGTATAAATGCTTCCAATTCCGCTTTCTTTTCTTCTGTTGTACTAATTGCTTTCTTTGCTTCTTCGGCAGTAATTTTCCGTATTGGAGTGGTTAATGTATAACCACTTCTCTTAAAGCAATCAGAGCAAATCCATTCTTTGTTTGCAATCTGGTAACGGTTTAATCCAGCATCCTTTCCACACACTGCGCATGTAGCTTTTAAACTAAAAAATCCCATGTCCTACACTCCTTCTTTATGAGTATTGATTAAATTATATAGTAATAGTTCTATATTTTAACAATAATTCCTTTTTATATAAACGCCTACATTAGATGCCACCTGCAGCTATTACTATCAAACAGCAGCCTAAATGGCACCACAAGCCCCTCAATAATGCTCTCACACCTAAAGGTAAACTGTTTAACTGGATGGCCATTCATATTACCAAATCCGTTCTTGAGGTCTTTTTCTACGATCTTGGTTATCTGGATAACATGTGTGCCTTCTTCATCCTCAAATCTAAATCTTATGGGTTCCAGGTTACCTTTATCGTCAAATTTTACTATACATTCAATTATCTTTTTATCTCCGCCCATGCATATCCCTCCGAACGCTTTTTAGTATATTATACCAAACATACGTTCGTTTTTGAAGTATAAAAAAAGGGCATAGGCCCTTTAATATCATTTAGCTAGTAACTTCATATATGACGCTACATCCCTAATTAAAGGAGTAATTTTAATAATTCCGTATCCAGGCACAATAATAAGAATAATTGTAGCAAGCATCTTTTCTAGACTTATGCTAGTTTTCTTTATTGCTACACTCTTAAATAAAATAGTAATACCTATAAATAATGCAGCTACAGATGCTACTGTTAAGAATAAATAAAGCATATATACTGCATAAACAAATTTAATTTCCTCCAAGATTCTCACTTCCTCTTTTCTTTGGTGCATCTTGTTTTCTATCTTTTTCTGGAACTTCAATATAGCTAGTTTTCATATATGGCTCCTATTTTAATTTTGGTTCACCAAAAGTTATTTTTTTAGCATCTCCTTCTGGTACACATGAAACATATAACTTTTCTACTCCACTAACATCAAATTCAATATCTATAAATTCACCTGGATTCAAACGAACGCTTTTTAATAATTCTCCGTCATATGATTTGTTATTTATCAAAATAATTTGTGCTTCTTTTGATTCATTCGATAAATAAACAGATGAATAGAATTTAGTGTACTTTTTATCTAAATTTATAAAAAAAGCATACAAACCAGTCTGCTTTCCTTTATAATTTGTTATTCCCCATTCAAATGTTTTATTCGGTGTATATAACAGGTCTATATCTTTGGTAAATGCTGCATCTCCTAAATAATCAAACATATCGGCATTCACTTCAATAAAATCTTTTCTTTCACCTAAGATAACTGTCTTACTTTTCACATCATAATCAACTGTCATTCCAACAGCTTCACTCAATGCTCTAGCAGGTAGGTATGTCCTGCCTTTATAAGTTATAGGTCTTAAAGCGCTTCCATCCACATCAGTTGGATTAAAGTCCTTGCCATTTAATATCATGTTAATACCATAATTAATTTGAGCCTGTATTTCTTGTATAGTGGGTTCTGCATATACCCCTAAACTAGTAAATATCATAACAAAACTTAATAGTAAAACTGTAAGGCTTCTTTTACTTATGTACATATTAATTCCCCCTTATCGTAATTATATATAAACTCAATTACAATTTTATACCATATTTACCATAAATACAATACTTTCGACAATGATTTGAAGAGCAATGTAATTATAAATCATTCCTTGTACATTTAATACTCCCAAAAAATAAAAAAAGGTGCAGTCCGAAGACTACACCCCATATAGTTTATCCCATGTTTTAGGTCCTACAATGCCATCGGGTACCAAGCCTCTGGTACGCTGAAAGTCTCTCACAGCTCCCTCAGTTATAGCTCCAAAGTCACCGTCTACAGTAAGCTTATAGCCGTATTTATTGAGGGTTGTCTGTAGAGTTTTGACATATCCATTTTTCATGCCGCGCTTCAAAGTCGGATTTTCGATTTTTCGTCCCACATAAAATATGAAGTACTGCTTGCACTGAGTTTCAAAAGTTTTTATATCGCCGTAGGTACGCTCTTTCAGGGTACTTGCCGGGTCATGGACTAGCAGGTTACCATCTTTATAGTCCCATGCTAGGATATAGTGACCGCCCCGGGTAAATTTACCTTTACGCATGCTGCAGACAACGTATGCTCCCTGCTTCAGAGCTTCTATCGCTTCTTCTGTATGACTTGATTGCTTGAACTTAATGCCATACTTAGCCGCTACCTTCCCGAAGAATTCCCACTCTGTACCGTTATTAGCGGTTCTGTCCTGGAGAAGGATTGCCAAGCTACACATTTCCACCGGCGTTATCTTCGCATCCTTGACGCTGGCGATTATCATAGCAGCACATGTGGGTCCACATCCGGATGCTCCTATAGTTTCACTTTTATCACCATCAATAGTATAAGACAGCTTCCCCCATTTTGGATCTGATTGCTTATAATATATAGGCTTCTTATTCATGCAGCTCACCATCCTTATGTGATTCCTTGATACTTTTATCACTCATTTTGCCGGCAGTGGCAGCAACCAGGAAAGCATTAAATAAAGCAAGTATAATCTTTGCTACTGTAGGCGGCCAGTTCGTGACCAGTGTAGTTGCTATCAATATAATCAAAGATACCAGCACGACATATAGGTCAGTACCTAGCACCTTCGGCCACCAGGTATTAGCCCAGCGTTTAGTATAAGAGACAATTAAAAAAGCCAGTGCAGATGCTCCGGCCAGTGTTGATAGAGTATTCCAATCATACATATTATCCACTTATAACCCTCCTATTTCACTAATTCATCAATCCTATGATGTGCAGACTTGGTTGATTCCTCAACCTTAATGATACGTGTTTCATGTTGCTGCAGGGTAGTCTCAAAAGATGTCTGTCTTCTTTCAATGTTGTCTACTTTGTTGTAGATATTGTCCAGTTTGACTTCCATACGTGCGTCAGCTGCCGCCCTGGATTCTCGCTTTCCTACCATGCCTGAAATATTTACTATAGCGCCTATAATTACTGCGCCTAAGGTAATATATTGTACTATTTCACTCATAGAGCACCTTCTTTCACTTTATATGTTCCGCTGAGTGCGAAGATTGTGCATAGGTGCGGTAAGATAAAAATTAAGAGCTTACCTATGTGGGTAAGCCCTTCTTAGTTACGTAAAATTGTCCTTATTCGTCTTACAGTATTGACTGTGTTATAAGTAATTTTGTTACAGGGTCAACACTTTCAACAATCAATCCGTCTAGTTCACCATACTCAGTAATGATATATGGTAAGCCAACAGGAATAGTATGAGTGGGATTAACACTTCCAGCCATATCTCCGCTGTTGTACCATATACGTCCATTATTATCATAAATAATTAAACTTCCTAGATTATACATTAAAGCACCTCCATTTATTTAAATTCAATCGCTACCCAATCAAGGTAAGTATCATTATAATTAGTTGCATAACTCTGAATTCTGCCCGTAATAGTTTTTGTGTTTTGATTATATGCTGTATTAAGAGCATGTATTCTTGATGATGGGTCTGCCTGTCCTGTTGTACCCATATATAAATTATTCCATTGATATGTGAACACACTAGGAATAGAACCAGTTGTTAAATATAACCCACCGCTATAAATTGACGGTACAATAACAATCATATCAACCGTCCAATCTATAGGCAACACAACCGAATAATCCATATATGCCCCGACAGTATTAGGTTTAAAAACAAACTTCCTACCATAAGCAATCTTATAACCTTCTTGCAATGTTCCGGGAATTCCAGCTATAGTTGTTCCCTCTCTTATATTTGTCGGGATAGCTTGAGATATATCTACAGTACCAACAATTCCAGTGTCTACCTCATTGCTGAATGTATAGGGTGCTAGTACCTGGGCTGCCGTTGCATTTCCCTCGGCACTAGCTTTGATAAAAAAACAATCACCTGCTGTGTTATACCATACTGTATAAGCCTTGCCTGCTATTAAATTTGGGGCATCTGTTGTGTTTGGCTTATACAGTGGCTTAGTGTTTATTGTTGTAGCAGCTCCTCCGTTGTCAGCACTTGCTATAAAAGTTTTGGGGTGTCCTTCTTCTAGTATTACATCAGTTAGTGTTATTGCTGTAGCCGTACCTCCTGCTGATTGGTACAGATAATCAGCCAAATGTGACGCAGGAGCATAGTCTGTACTAGCTGTATATGCTGCACTACCTAAGCTAAGTATGGATTTTACTTCTGCCAAAGTCTTCTTAACAAACTGACCAGCTGCAGAAGCTACTAAGAAATCATTTACTGCAGTAGCCAGTGAATGAGATACTTTTTCAGTATGCGCATCAGCAATGCCCTGTTCTATCTTATTCATATTGGCTGGTGATAATGGAGTTTCATTTGCCACCCAATTCGTCTTTATATAAGCCATACTGCCACCTCCTAAATTATAATCAATGTGTCGCTGCAGTAAATTGCATCAGAGCAAAACAAACCCATTATAAGCTCGCTCATATGTGACCTAACATTTTTAACTGCATTCACAGCCATAGTAAAACGTTCTTCATTTTCTGCAGTTACTGACTGATTCCTAGCGATCACCTTGAAGGTATAAGGTACACTGCCATCTTCAAACCATTCTCGGACCTCAGCGTCCTGAAAGTAATCCTTCATTGTTTCCTCAATTGCATATAGCGTGCCCCGATATCTATGCACTTTTAAAGACCTTTTTATGATCAAGCGCTTAATCTCAGTTTCTGCCTTTGCATCATACCAATCCACATGCATCGACCATGCGAGTTCGTCCAGAAGTTTATCGTCCATAGTGTCAACGCTGGCATATATAAGACAAGCCTTTACTTCATCAGTCAATTGGCGGAACTGAGGTTCAAAGGCTGAACATAACGCTACAGTCGTAGGATCCTGCTGCATGCATTTTGTCTGCAAACTCAACAGGCTAATATTTTTTAAATCCATTGCCATTATTCCAACCCTCCATAGGTGATAGTTACTGTTCCAGGTACTGCAACTTCATCCGTGTTAAGTATCAAATATTGTGGAGATGTCAATACAATCCTGCTTGCCATTGTCTGCATAATTTTATATCTTAGTTCATCTGGATTAATTGCTCGTCCAAGTTTTTCACGTTGCCATATAATATATTGATCGATTGCTCCCCCGGGGTCTTCAACCGCTTTTTTAATAGATACTTCGTCAGCCTGGCGTAGAGTTGAAATATAGTATATAAGCTCAATATTATAAGTGACTTGTGTAGGAGCTGCTACTTGGACATTATCAGTTAATGGCCTCCGGGTTGTTGCATTACAGGATTCATAAACCTTATCAAGAATAGCCTGATTTGGTATGCCACCTTCAACAAGTAATGGAACAATTTTTACCACTCCTGGAGTTGGCGAAGTAATCGAAACATCCGCAATTGTGCTATCAGCAGTTTTTGCCCAGTAAACATATGCTCCTTCTGGTCCAGCTACGCTATAGCTTTCCGGGGCAAGCCTTATTCTTTCGCGATAGCTCTCATCATCTTCGACATCTGCTCCTCCTGAACTCTCATCAATGTTTGTTACTGAAGCTACATAAGCAACAGGATCTACAATATTTTTTATTTGCCCAGGTACAAATCCATTATATTTTACACCAGATTCAATAGATTCAGCAGTTATATCTCCAGTTGTCTGTCCTGCGGCAATAACAAGATCACTTGTGGTTGAAAAATAAATTATACCATCAGGTGTCACTCTCGTGCCTTGTGGTACAGTTACTGATGCTGCTTGTATTGAAGATAAAGTAAAACGTAAAGTTACTGAAGACTTTTGTGCTGGGAGCCTGATTGTGTCATAGAAATCTCCAAGCGCATCCAGCACTGCTCCTGATGCATATCTTAACAAATTTTGTTTGCCAGTATTGTTTATATCATTTTTTAATCCAACAATTAACGGCACCAATTGCAGTAAAAAAATCCTGCGCTCATCACCAGGATATAATGTCTCGCCCAAAATACTTTCAAAGTCAGATATTAGCTGATTTTGTATTACTACAGAATCGACCTCAACGAATTGGACATCATCACTCATACCTCAATCACCACCTTAAACTGCATATTTTCGCTTTCATCTAACCCAATATATAAAACATCAACGACTTTAGCTCTGGGTTCCCTTTGACGAATAATCTCATATATTTCTGCAGTTGCTATTGCAATTGCATCATCTTTTGGTTTATCAATATATTTGCCTGTCATGCCTAAAGTACGATCATAAGCTACTTCATACTTAATTGTATTTAAGAGGTTAGTAATATTTTGTGCAATTCTATCAACACCCTTTGCACTCCAGTTAATGTTACTTTGAGTTGTATCTATTGTTATTTGCATTGCATCACCCCACGTAAAGTCCCTTAGACAGGGACCTTTGCATCGCTACATTTAACCGTTTTTCAGATGCCTTATCCCCTACCAGTTTATTTACATCAATAGTAGCCTGCCCAGATACTCCAGGACTAGAGCTAGTAGCTCCTGACTTACTACTGCCGGTAGCTTCATATTCTTCAAACTGTAAAGATAATTTTCCTTCCACGATACGTCCGGTACCATCCACTACGGTTTCTGTCAGTCCTACGCTTGTAAGTAACCACTTATTCTTTCCCCAGGGCTTTTTGCCTAGTATAAATATATAAGGCGTTTGGGCTTCCATGAGCTGCATCCAGCTATCATACTCATTTCTCACGTCTACACCAAGGGAAGATTTCAGGTTGAGGTTGTACTGCATATTATTCAGGTTAATACCTTTAATATGGGTTTTTGATTTCTTCCCCTCAACTTCTTGCTTTTCAGTTTGCAGACCGCCATTAGTACTAAAGCCATCAAAGGTATAAATTTGCTTAGCGCTGTTACTTACTCTAAATGTCTTATTTGCAAATGCCGCTATCAAATACCTCACCACCTCGCTATAATTATTCCATCAGCTAAGCTATTTGAAAAGAACATGACTGTAACTCGGTCATTTATGGCCAAGTTGATTATATGGTCAGCTATCGGGATTTCAGCTGTAAGTACATTCTTATCCCGTAGCAACACTCTGGCTCGTTTGCCGTCACTGCTAATAGAGGATATATTCCCTTTCGAATTCATCAATATCCCTCCAGTGGCTTTCGTAGTTTCAATATAGTTTTGTTATTTACAATCTTATGAATTACTTGATGTGCAAAAGCCTTGCCATCTAGCAGACCTATATCTATAAGATTTACATTGCTTCCAGCTGCAAGCCCGGTATCCTGCTCAATTTGTATTCTCCCAAAGTTCTCTAGTTTATTAGTATATCGAAGCAATCCGCTTGCGAACCTCTCAGCTTCTGCCTGGCTTGATACATATATATTCTTTCTAAGAATAGGTCCTGAGGGAGGAGATAGTGGTCTGTATAAAGCCTTTATCAGTCCATCTGCTGTTTGCACTTCACAAGAGCTATAAAGCCCCACTGTTACTGTTTTAAATTCATGGTCAATATCTATATCATCGAGATAAATATCTTTTACTGTAGCTTGTTGCTCCAGATATCTCTCGTCATATAATACTACCTTACTATCGGTAATCTTCAAGCAATACCCCTCAAGTATGCAGCGTTCATGCAGAAAATGAAAGTCAGGTTGTTCTATTTGGTCCACAATTTCATACAGCCAGTCGGTTATTCCATACGAGTAAACTGTAAAGCCATAATTGCCGGCAATATCTTTTGCTAGTTCAAGAAACCTGATATTTTCCCAATGCCGGCTGCGTGCTGTCTTCGCTTGCAGAGGTGTGGAGACAGCCTTTATTGTAAATTTGCCGGATATTTGCTCCAACTGGTCTACAAACATTATGCCACTCTTAAGATTTCCTTGTTCTAGCGCTATTGTATCGCCTTTCAGAGGCTTCCATTTACTCCATAGTTTTTTTGTATCAGATGCTACAAGCTCTATACTATCAGCAATTCCACTGGCATTATCAATTATATTAGCCTTGATGATGTCTATTTCATTGGTAATATCAACACCTTGGTATATGGCCTTCATGAAATCACCTCTTCCATGGCGGGAGGGTTGTTGAGGCTGTCTCTTCAATTTGCGGTATTTTCAGCACAACACCTGCATCAAACACGAGTACATTGCAGCATTCCGGATTTGCCTGGATGATTGTTGAAGCTTTCGCCTCGTCATTATAAAAATCCAGGGCAATCATATCAAATGTATCGCCCTGGATTGTTTCATACTCATAATACTTAACCAAATGCCACCCGCTCCTTTTCTAGCAGCCAGGCTTCAGCCATAGCCTTGAACTTTTCCATCTCTTCTTCAAGCATCTGCCTTACCTCTGCAATATCCCCTCCATAAATCTGTGGAGCAAATACAAATGATGGAGACGCACCACTTCCTGTTTCGTCAGCTCCTATAGCCTTTGCTGTTTGGTTTAGTAACCCTATGCTTCTAGGGCTCTTATACTTAATAGGTATAGCAGCTTCGAGACCAGCTTCACCAAATATTGATGGACGATTGGCGAATCCGCCTCTTGCAAACATTGGAAGCTCAGGAAGCTTAAAGCCTACCTGCTTACCTCCAATGGCAGGAACCCAATCAGGGACCTTAAAGCTTAGGCTGTTTACAGCCCTTATAATTCGGTTTATCGCTCCTATGGCTATATTCATGCCGAATTTAAAAGCTCCACCTATAGCATCTCCTATACCTTTGAATACCGCTTTAACCTGTCCCCACAGGGTTAGAGCTTTAGCGGATATCATATCCCAGTTACGGTATAGATAGACACCTATTGCTATCAGAGCTGCAATAGTAGCAATAATACCAACAATAACCCATGTCATAGGATTTGCTAATATAGCAGCGTTCAATCCCCACTGTGCAACAGTTGCTGCCATTGTTGCTCCAGACTGTAGCATAGTGGCTGCCCCTAAAGCTGCCATGATTCCCTGATAAACTGTCATGGCCATTGTTGCAACTTTCCATGCGACAAGAGCACCAACTATGCCCCAGATAAGAGGTTCAATGATGTTCCAATTATTGCTTATAAAGTTGTAAAAATTTACTGCAAAGTCAATTGCGGCACCTATGTTATCAGCAATTTTCATAACTCCTGTGGCCATCAGATCAGCAGCTTTATCAGTATTTATCTTTGATAGTATATTGTTTACACTTTTGAAGCCTTCTGTTACCTTCGGAAGAGACTTATCAGCTATCTCAGCTAGTT
>JARBUB010000078.1 GCA_029239905.1 Clostridia bacterium | reverse complement strand
ATGCTGCAGGCTTTAAGCTACGGAACATTGGTATTATTTATACAATATACCATACAGTTTTTTGAACCTGTTAGAGAGTTGGCAAGAATATTTGCAGAACTGCAATCTGCACAAGCCTCAGCAGAGAGAATATTTTCTATGATAGAAACAGAGCCGGAAATTGTTGATTCAGAAGAGGTTATTGCGAAGTATGGTGACAGCTTCTGCGGTGAAAGAGAATGCTGGCCGCATATAGAGGGCAACATATCCTTTAAGAACGTTAGCTTTTCATATAAGGACGGTGAAAAGGTTCTAAGCAACTTCAACCTTGACGTAAAATCTGGCGAGACAATTGCTTTGGTTGGCGAAACCGGGTCAGGTAAAAGCACCATCGTTAATCTTGCTTGTAGGTTCTATGAACCAACTGAAGGTCAGGTATTGATAGATGGAATGGATTACACAAAGATGCCTATTGCCTGGCTGCAGTCTAATCTTGGCTATGTGCTGCAAACTCCTCACTTGTTCAGTGGTACAATCAAAGACAATATTAAATATGGAAAGCTTACTGCAACTGACGAGGAAATTATAAATGCTGCAAAGCTGGTTAATGCTCATGACTTTATTTCAAAGCTGGAAAATGGCTATGACAATGAGGTAGGTGAAGGTGGAAATAGGCTTTCCACAGGAGAGAAGCAGTTGGTATCCTTCGCTAGAGCCATATTGGCAAATCCAAGAATTTTTGTGTTGGATGAAGCGACATCTTCTATTGATACAGAAACAGAGCATATTATTCAGGATGCAATACAAACAGTTTTAGAGGGCAGAACCAGCTTCATTATTGCACACAGACTGTCAACAATAAGATCTGCTGACAGAATTTTAGTTATAAGAGATGGAGAAGTAACTGAACAGGGCAACCACAAACAGTTGATGAAGCTGAAGGGTTACTATTATAGACTTTATACAAATCAGTTTATGGAAGAACAAGAACTTCATATTTTAGAAGTGTAAAAAAGGCTTATGTGGAAATGATTTACATTAAGGAAGCCTTTTATGATACTCGATTACGGAACATGCAAATAAAGGTAGATTAGATGTTCCTACTCGTATTAAAAAAAATAATCAAAATCAAAGTGTTGACATATACTAGAATATGAAATATAATAAATTCATAGTAATACACTAGGAATTAAAAGCGATGAATGGAAAGTTTAGGCTGCTTCATATTTCTTCAGAGAGAGATTGCCAAGGCTGTAAGCAATCTTAGAATTATTTGCCGAGAGTGCGTCCAGGAGCTGTTAACTGAAGCTGTATATCAGCGTAGGATTAAACGGTTGCGCCCGTTATAGTGCAGGGATATGATGGTATCCTATGAGAATAAGCGAGAGTGGAACCGCAGTAATAACTGCCTCTTTGTGTGATTTTATCATGCAAAGAGGTTTTTTTATTGTATAGGAAAGTTTTAAATAAGGAGGAAAAATATGAAACATTTAATAGAGGATATTAAAGCTGTATTTGATAGAGATCCTGCAGCAAAAAGCATTTGGGAGGTATTACTTTGCTATCCCGGTTTACATGCAATAATAAACCATAGGTTTACACATTTTCTGTATAATCACAAGTTATTTTTACTTGCTAGAGTCATATCCCAGGTTTCCAGATTTTTCACAGGAATTGAGATACATCCCGGCGCAGTAATTGGAAGAAGATTTTTTATAGACCATGGTATGGGCGTTGTAATTGGAGAGACTACTGAGATTGGTGATGATGTTACAATGTATCAAGGTGCAACACTGGGTGGTACTGGCAAAGACAAAGGTAAACGTCATCCGACAATAGGCAATAATGTTACTATTGGCGCGGGAGCAAAGGTTTTAGGTCCAATAAACATTGGAGATAATACAAAAATTGGTGCAGGCGCAGTAGTACTTAAAAGCTTGCTGCCAAACATAACAGCAGTGGGAATACCTGCTCAAGAAACAAAAAGAAATATATCAAAGGACAATACAATTTTGGGAAAGCCTGAAGATATACATGCTGATAAAGCAGAAATTGAAAGACTTTTAATGGATATGCACGGCAAGATTATGCAAAGGTTAAATTAATGTTAATTATTTGTAAAAGGCTCTGAATAAAGGGCCTTTTTTGTTTATAAATGTTGATAAAGAAGGCAAAGAATATTAACATGATATTAATAACACTTTATTGGAGGGATTAACATAAATAGCAATTTTACAATCCATAATGAAAATAATCTAGTATACCTAACAATTCCATCCTTTGATGAGACCATTCTGGTAAAGCATTGCTTTACTACAAGGCAGGGCGGTGTAAGCCAAGGGATATATAATAATTTAAATACATCACTTATAAAAAATGATTCAAGAGAAAATGTTTTAGAAAATTTAAAAAGAGTATGCAGCGCAATAGAAATTGACAGCAATAAGCTAGTGTTTTCACAGCAAACCCACGGAGATACCATAAGAGTAGTCACAGAGGCCGATATAGGAAAAGGCATCACTGCTGAATCAGATATCGAGAATGTAGATGCGCTTATAACCAATGTACCCGGGGTGCCAATGATAACCTTTTACGCAGATTGTGTGCCTGTATTTATATTAGATCCAGTTAAAAAGGCTGTAGGACTTGCTCACTCAGGCTGGAAGGGAACAACGCTAAAAATAGCAGTAAAAACCATACAGAAAATGAGTGAAGTATACGGTACAAACCCAAAGGATTGCCTTGTTGGAATAGGTCCAAGTATAGAAATGAAATGCTTTCAAATCAAAGAGGATGCTGCCAAATTGTTTAAGCAAAACTTTCACAATTGGGAGTCTTTTATGAAGAAAAAGGATGAGGAGCATTACACAGCGGATCTATGGCTGGCAATAGAGCTTATGCTTATGGAAATAGGAGTACAGAAGCAAAACATTACAATCAGCGGCTTATGCACCTGCTGTAATGACGACTTGTTCTTTTCACATCGAAGAGACAAAGGCTCAACAGGCAGCCTATCAGCAATTATCGAAATAAGGTAAATCTTCCTTTTAATGGTGCAAGACACATATACCTATGTTGTACTAAGTACCGCAGTTGGTAGATTCGCAAAATATAAGATTCCACAGCTAACGTAGAGCATGGATGGGAGGGGAATTAGTATGAATCAAAAAATTTTGGTAATAGAAGATGAAATACATATTCAGGAGCTTATAAAATATAACTTGGAGAAAAGCAATTTTGCTGTAACTTTGGCAGGCAATGGGATAGATGGACTTAACCAAGCTATGAAAGGTGATTATGATTTAGTACTTTTGGATTTGATGCTGCCAGGACTTGATGGACTGGAAATTTGTAAAAGGATGAAGGGAGACAAACGAACTAGAAAAACTCCAATTATTATGCTTACCGCTAAAAGTGAAGAGTTTGATAAGGTTCTTGGACTGGAGCTTGGTGCAGATGATTATATTACAAAACCCTTTAGTGTAAAGGAGCTTGTCGCTAGAATCAGAACCGCCTTAAGAAGGTTAGAGACGGACGAAGACGAGGAAATTCATACTGTACATGAGAGCTTAGATAATTTGCTGACTTATAAGGAAATAACACTTGATAAGGAGAAATATCAGGTTAGAAAAAAAGGGGAAAAGCTGGTCTTGACTCTCAAAGAGTTTGAACTGCTAAAAATGCTAATAGAAAATAGAGGAAGAGTATTAACGAGAGATACCTTGCTTGATAAAATTTGGGGTTATGATTATGCAGGGGAAACTCGTACAGTAGATGTGCATATAAGGCACCTAAGGCAGAAAATTGGTGATGAGGATGGAAATAATCAAATGATTGAAACCATCAGAGGTGTAGGATATAAGATCAATGATGAGGGTGATAGATAGTGCAAAAAAAGATATTTGCATATATAATGTCTGTGCTTTTAATTACATTGATGATTTCAAGTGTTTTTATTGCTAGGACTATTGAAAGGCAGAACTTAGCCAATATTGAGGAAAAACTGGGATCTGAAGCATATATTCTAAGCCAATTGCTGACTGAGGATATACAGCTTGGCAATATCAGTCATATGAATACACTTTTAAGTGAAACAAGCGAGAAGCTGCATTTAAGAATTACAGTTATTGATACAAAAGGATTGGTTCTTGGAGATACAAATTATGATACCAGTCAAATGGCAAATCACTTAGAGCGGCCTGAGATTCAAGAAGCTTTAAATAATAAAGTGGGAAAAGACATCCGATTTAGTAATACCATGAAGATTGATTTTATGTACATTGCTCAACCTATTTATAAGGATGATAATATCATAGGTGTTGTAAGACTTTCAACTCCAATGCAGGATGTTAAGGGGATAATGAGAACCATAAACTTCAACTTGATTATTGCATTGATACCTGGATTACTTTTATCATTGCTGTTGGTTTATAGGATTACGATCAGTATTTCAAGACCTATAAAGAAAATAAAGGATGCTGCTGTAGATATAACTCAGGGTAAGCTAGATCGTTCTATAAATATCATAAGAAATGATGAAATCGGTGAACTAGCTAAGGCTGTCGATTTTATGGCTGTTAGCTTAAAAGATAAGATGAATAGCATAAAGGATAAAAATACAAAGATGGAGGCTATATTATCCAGCGTTGTAAACGGTATTATAGCTGTAGACAGCAATAAGCAAATATTATTTATTAATCCAATAGCTCAACAAATGTTGAATATTACTGGAGGCGATGTCGCTGGAAAGCACCTACTGCAAATTATAAGAAACAACAAGATTGATAATATGATAAGAGATATTTTAGAAAACAAAGGCTTTGAGGAAAATGAGATATATGTAAATTATCCATATGAGAAGATTTTTAGAATGAGTTCCAATGCAATAAGGTATCCTGAAAGTGATAGAATTATAGGAATAATCATCATAATACAGGACATAACAGAAATAAAAAAGCTGGAGAATATGCGTAGTGAGTTCGTTGCTAATGTTTCTCATGAGCTTAAAACGCCACTAACTTCAATAAAAGGCTTTGTAGAAACACTGAAGGCAGGGGCTATCGAGGATAGTGATACTGCAATACGTTTTTTGAATATTATTGAGGATGAGGCAGATCGATTGAATCGATTAATTTCTGATATTTTATCCTTATCTGAGCTTGAAAACAAGAAAAACAAAGCGATATATGAAGAAATAAATACTGCAGATAAAATACGGGAAATTGTATCTTTATTACAAACTCAAGCAGAATGCAAAAAAATCAATCTTCATGCAAGAGTTGAGGAGAATATAAGTAAGCTAATGGGTAATCCGGATCAGTTTAAGCAGATGCTGATAAATATTGTAGATAATGCTGTGAAATATACCCCTGAAGGCGGCACTATTGAGGTAGCGGCGTATAACTTAGAAGAAAATGTTATTATTAGTGTTAAGGATAATGGAATAGGAATATCCAAAGAGCATATTTCAAGACTTTTTGAAAGGTTCTATCGGGTTGATAGGGCTAGATCCAGAAGTGTGGGGGGGACTGGCCTTGGTCTTGCAATTGTTAAGCATATCGTAATGCAATTTGGCGGTAAAATAGAGGTTAGTAGTAAGATTGATAATGGAACTGAGTTTAAGTTAATTATTCCTGGAAAAACAGATGTTCATGTGTAAGCATGACATCTGTTTTTTAAATTTATAATTTATACTATTTTTAAGAATACTATGATTATTGTTATAATGAGATTATTAACAATCCCTTAACATTTAATTTATATTCAATTAACCTTAGGTTTATTGTTGTTTAACATTAGTACGATATATTTGTATTGTAAGATGAAAATAATTAATAATGAATATTCGGGAGGAATAACAATGAAATCAAAAAGAGTTTTAGCAGTAGTAATGGTATTAGTATTAGCAGTGGCAGCATTCACAGCTTGCGCTAGACCAACAGAGGACAATCAAAATGGAACAGCACAGGGCGGAGAAAAGCAAAATATAACAATAAACGGTTCAACTTCAGTACAACCCCTTGTAGAAGAATTAGCAAAAGCATTTAAATCAAAGAAACCTAATGTAACAATCGATGTCCAAGGCGGCGGTTCAGGAGTCGGAATAAAGTCAGCAAATGATGGTGTAGTTGATATCGGAATGTCATCAAGAGAATTAAAGGCAGAGGAAAAGGGACTGAAGGAATTTAAGATAGCAATAGATGGAATATCAGTTATCGTTAATCCAGCAAATGGGGTTACAAACCTTACATTAGAACAGATTAAAAAGATCTATATCGGTGAAATAACTGATTGGTCTCAAATAGGTGGAGCAGCTGGTAAAATAACAGTAGTTACCAGAGAAGAAGGTTCTGGTACAAGAGGAGCTTTCATAGAATTAACAGGCGTTGAAATGAAGGAAGGCGACAAAAAGATTGACAAAACCACTGCTACAGCAATCACGCAAGGTTCAACTGGTGCAGTAATGACTACAGTTGCAAGTGATCCAAATGGCATTGGCTATGCATCCTTCGGTGCAGCTGCAGAGAATACAGCAATAAAGATGATAAGCGTTGAAAATGTTCAAACATCTGCTGAGAACATCTATGCAGGCACATACAAAATATCAAGACCGTTCCTAATGCTTACAAAAGAAGAGCCAGTGGGTGCAGTTAAAGAATTCATAGACTTTATACTAAGTGCTGAAGGTCAAGAAGTAGTAAGCAAGCATTATTTAAAAGCAAATAAATAAAACATGACTTATAAAGCCGGGTTTGAAAAAACCCGGTTTTTTCACGTTATTCAATTTAACATGAATTTAACATTTCCTTAATATTTGTTTTACCTTCAATTAATACTGATTTTTTATATATGAAATAAAATTAAAGTGTAATTAACATATTTTTTATTAAATTAGTAAGACTAGTTTAATATGGAATTATGTGAAAGATTAAAGTAAGAGGGGATATAATGAAGACATATGAAAGAATAATTCAATTGTTCCTATTTTTATGCGCACTTATTGCAGTTTTAGGCGTAATACTCATTACATTCTTTATTGTTAAGGAAGGTTGGCCCGTTATTCAAAAGGTGGGGTTCTTTAACTTTATTTTAGGTAAGCAATGGGCACCTACACAACAAATTTACGGTATATACCCAATGATTTTAGGCTCAGTATATGCGACAGTAGGGGCTTTAATCTTAGGAGTGCCAATTGGTGTAGGTTGTGCAGTATTTTTAGCAGAAATTGCTAAGCCAAGAATTGCAAATATAATTAGACCAGGGATAGAACTTTTGGCTGGAATACCCTCAGTGGTCTACGGGCTGTATGGCTTGGTGGTTATAGTACCATTTATAAGAAAGGTTTTTCATAATCAAGGCTTTAGTATTTTGGCTGGCAGCATCATACTTGCAATTATGATACTGCCAACAATTATAAACATATCGGAAAGTGCCATAAGATCTGTGCCAAGGGACTACAAGGAAGCCTCCTTAGCTCTTGGGGGCTCGCACTGGCAAGCAATTTATAAGGTCATTGTTCCCGCAGCAAGATCAGGTATTATGTCAGGCATCATATTAGGAATGGGTAGAGCAATTGGAGAGACAATGGCGATTATTATGATAACCGGAAACAGCACTTTGATGCCTGAGAGCATTTTGTCTCCCATTAGAACATTAACAGGAAATATCGGTATTGAAATGGGCTATGCAAGTGGTGAGCACCAGCAAGCTTTATTTGCAACAGGTGTTATATTATTCATATTCATCATGATACTTAATGTTGTAGCAAATTTAATGCCTAAAAGGGTAGGTGAGTAGCTATGAATTCGAGATTGTTTGGGGAGACCTCAAGTATAAGCTCAGCAACAGTAAAGAAAAATAGAATTTCAGAGAAAATATTTTTCGGCTTGATTTGGGGAGCAGCTTTAATAACAGTGATAATATTAATTGCAATTGTTGGGCATGTTCTGATAAACGGGTTAAGTCATTTAAGCCTTCAATTTCTAACACAGGATCCCGAGAATATGGGAAAGGAAGGCGGGATATTTTCTATAATAATAACTACCCTATATCTTGCAATATTCTCACTGGTCATAGCAGTTCCCGTAGGCGTTAGTGCGGCTATATTTCTTACTGAGTATGCTAAGGAAGGACCTATTATAAGGATAATTAGATTTGGAACAGAGGCATTGGCAGGAATTCCATCTATTATTT
The DNA here is from genome assembly GCA_029239905.1 of Clostridia bacterium. Classification (GTDB taxonomy): domain Bacteria; phylum Bacillota; class Clostridia; order Lutisporales; family Lutisporaceae; genus GWB2-37-7. The sequence goes on along the minus strand of JARBUB010000078.1, from coordinate 2,675 downwards.
ATGGCTTGTTTGGTTTCGTATTCTTTGTAGTGTTATTGAAGTTTAAATATTCTATTGTATCAGGTGGTTTGACATTAACCTTAATGATACTGCCAACAATAATTAGAACTGCAGAGGAAGCGATAAAGATGGTGCCAAGATCCTACAGAGAAGGCAGCTTAGCCCTTGGAGCGACAAAGTGGCAAACCATATATAAGGTAGTGCTGCCGGCTGCAATACCTGGGATTCTTACTGGAATCATATTAGGCGTTGGGCGGGTTGTCGGTGAGACTGCAGCAGTAATTTATACAGCAGGTAGCTCTTTGGGACTGCCAGACAGCATATGGAGACCTGGCAGAACTATGGCCGTGCACCTTTATATATTAGCATCGGAAGGACTTTCAAAGTCCAATATGTATGCTACCGCAACAGTGCTTATAATAACAGTTTTTATAATTAATTTTGCGGCAACTAAACTTATGAAAAAGTTTATAAGATAAATCAAAAGAACTTAATGCATTTTCGATTAGAAAATAAACAGAAAATGCAATATTTAGCGATAGATAAGGAGGGGTATAATGAATAACAAGATTGAGGCTCGAGATTTAAATTTATATTATGGAGATTTTCATGCATTAAAAAATATAAATATTGATGTAGTACAAAATTCTGTAACAGCGTTAATAGGTCCATCGGGTTGCGGTAAATCAACATTTCTTAGAACTATTAACAGAATGAATGATCTGATAGATGGTGTTAAAATCAACGGAAGCATTGCTTTAGACGGGCTGGATATAAAGAAGTATGATGTAATAGAGCTGCGTAAGAGGGTAGGAATGGTGTTTCAAAAGCCAAACCCGTTTCCAATGTCGGTATTTGAAAATGTGGCTTATGGTCCTAGGATTCATGGCATAAAGGACAAAGGAAAGTTAAATGAAATAGTGGAAAGAAGCCTTAAGGGTGCTGCCTTGTGGGAAGAGGTTAAAGATAGACTTCATAAATCTGCCTTAGGACTGTCGGGGGGACAACAGCAAAGACTATGCATTGCGCGGGTTTTGGCAGTGGAACCTGAAGTGCTTCTGATGGATGAACCGACTTCGGCACTAGACCCTGGTTCAACTCTTAAGGTAGAGGATTTAATGGAAGAGTTGAAGAAGAAATACACAGTGGTTATTGTAACCCATAATATGCAGCAGGCAGGAAGAATATCAGACTTCACAGCATTCTTTTTAACGGGTGAAGTTGTGGAGTCAGATAAAACAGAAAATATATTCTACAAACCAAGAGATAAAAGAACAGAAGACTATATCACGGGAAGATTTGGTTAGGAGGGAAATAGTATGACTAGAAATTATTTTGATAAAGAGCTGCAAGAACTGCATTTATTGATGCTTAAGATGTGTACAGAGGTAGAAGAAGCTCTAATAAATACAGTGTATGCCCTTAAGAATCAGGACATAAATATGGCTCAAGCTGTAATTGATGGTGATGATGTAATAGATGATTTGGAATATGTTATAGAGGAAAGATGTCTTAAGCTTATTGCACTGCAAGCTCCTATGGCAAAGGATTTGAGGTTTATAGCTACGGCTATGAAAATTATCACTGATTTGGAGAGAATAGCAGACCATGCCGTTGATATATCAAAGATTACTATAAGACTTGCTGATGAAACGTATATCAAAGAGCTAATCGACATCCCGAGAATGGGCGAGATAGCAACTAAGATGATTAAAGAGAGCATAGATGCTTATGTCAATCAGGATGCAGAAAAGGCAAAAGAAGTAGCCAAGATAGATGATGAGATTGATGCTTTGCACAAACAGATTTTCCGTGAACTTCTGCTCATCATGATGGAAGATCCCAAAAAGATAAGCCAAGCAACCAACTTCTTATTTGTAAGTAAGTCCATAGAGAGAATTGGGGATTATGTGACAAATATATGCGAGCGGATAATCTACGCAGTAACCAGCGAACATTTAAATTTAAATGATTAGTGAGAGCTAGCCTATGGGCTGGCTTTTTTTTTGCCAGAAATCATAGATAACAGTATTTAAGAGAATACTGTAAGAGTATAACCCTTCTGGTAATATTAGGATGACAATATTGCTGGGAGGGCTCTCATATCAGAAGTAACCAATGAATCACGTTTTCTAGTTGCTTTCCATAACAAATGCAATCACAATATGGTATAATAAGGAAGAATAAATAGCTAACAAGTTCTAAAGGAGTAAAAGAGTGGATAAAAAGATACATGTACATTTCATGGGAATAGGCGGAAGCGGAATGGCGCCTATTGCAGTAATAGCAAAAAGATCAGGATTTGACGTGTCTGGATGTGATTGTAATGAAACAAGTTATTATAGTGGTGCTTTACGTGAAAGTGAAATTGATATAAAAATGGGTCATAGTTGTGAACATCTGGAGGGTGTAGACATTTTGGCAGTTACACCTGCTGTTTTTGACATTAACCCTAACCATCCTGAAATTGTTGAGGGAAGAAAGCGGAATATGTTAATGACCTGGCAGGAATTCATGGGTAAATATCTTCAAAAAGATAAATTCCTTGTTGCAGTAGCAGGCACCCACGGAAAATCAACTACTACTGTCTTGATGGGATTAGCATTAGAAGCTGGCGGACTAGATCCTATAGTAGAAGCCGGAACTATATACAGACCCTGGGGAGGCGGTTTCAG
>JARBUB010000077.1 GCA_029239905.1 Clostridia bacterium | reverse complement strand
TGTTTTTTAAAATGTCAGTAATTTCAATGAAGCAGCTTTTAGAAGCTGGGGTGCACTTCGGTCACCAAACAAGAAGATGGAATCCTAAGATGGCTGAGTACATCTTCACAGAAAGAAACGGTATCTATATCATCGACCTTCAAAAAACAGTTAAGAAGGTAGAAGAAGCTTATGATTTCGTAAAATCAATAGCTGAAGAGGGCAAAGACGTTCTTTTCGTAGGTACAAAGAAGCAAGCTCAAGAGTCAATTGAGTCAGAAGCAATAAGAGCGAACATGTTCTATGTTAACCAAAGATGGTTAGGTGGAATGCTTACAAACTTTAAAACAATCAAGAAGAGAATTGAAAGACTTAATCTACTTGAAACAATGGAAAAGGATGGCACATTCGATGTTCTTCCTAAGAAAGAAGTAATCAATCTTAAGAAGGAAATGGAAAAGTTGGAGAAGAACCTAGGCGGAATTAAGCATATGGTTAATCTTCCAGGTGCAATATTCGTTGTAGATCCAAGAAAAGAAAAGATTGCTATTCAAGAAGCACATATTCTTGGTATCCCAGTTGTTGCAATCGTAGATACAAACTGTGACCCAGAAGAAATTGACTTCCCAATACCTGGTAATGACGATGCTATAAGAGCGGTTAAGCTTCTTACAGCAAAAATGTCAGATGCTATATTAGAAGGCAGACAAGGCGAGCAGTTAGCAGCAGAGTAGTATAATAATAGTATGAAAGGAACGCAGTTTGAATGAATATTCAAACTGCGTTCTATAAAATATTTTTGGAACAAATACATATTTAATTTAGGAGGTACATATAATGGTTGATGCTTCAACAGTTAAAGAGTTAAGAGAAAGAACCGGCGCAGGAATGATGGATTGCAAAAGGGTACTTGTTGAAACTGATGGTAATATAGAAAAGGCTATCGAAGTACTTAGAGAAAAAGGTCTTGCAGCAGCAGCTAAGAAAGCTGGTAGAATTGCAAGTGAAGGTATTGTAGAGGCTTACATTCACGGTGGTGGAAGAATAGGAGTTCTGATAGAAGTTAACTCTGAAACAGACTTCGTTGCTAAAAACGCTGACTTTAGAACTTTCGTAAAGGATATGGCAATGCAAGTTGCTGCTACAAATCCTATGTATGTATCTAGAGATCAAGTTGATCAAGCAGTTATAGAAAAAGAAAAAGAGATTTTCAGACAACAAGCTATAAATGAAGGCAAGCCTGAAAAGATAGTTGATAAAATGGTTGAAGGTAGAGTTGAAAAGTACTACAAGGAAATTTGCTTGTTAGAACAACCTTTTGTTAAAGACCCTGATACAACAGTTCAAGTACTTTTAAATTCATTGATAGCAAAAATAGGTGAAAACCTGTCTATCAGAAGATTTACAAGATACGAAATGGGCGAAGGTCTACAGAAGAAGGAAGACAACTTTGTAGAAGAAGTAATGAACCAGATGAAAAAGTAAAAAGCTTCGTAAAATCCTTAATAAGGAAGCCTTTTACGATGCTCGTACAGGTCACATCGCAGATTAATGAAGAATTGGGATGTTCCTGCTGGTAATAATAAAGGGAACACATTGTGTTCTCTTTTTTTCTAAATATGGCAGGGTTTTTAAAGCATTTGTAGAAAGTTAGCTACTGTTGATAAAAATATAAAATAGATTTCGCAACTTATAAATGAAAGAAAATGTTTTGCACATTCTGATTTAATGAAAATGTTTAGTGCAATATATATAGTCAATACATAATTGGAGGTATAATTCTAATGGATGGTGTCAAGTATAAAAGAGTAATATTAAAGCTCAGCGGTGAAGCTTTAGCTGGAGAAAAAAGCTCTGGGCTGGATCAAGAAACCTTAGAGTCCATTGCAAATAAGGTTAAGGAGCTTAGGGCTTTAGATGTTCAAGTAGCTATCGTAGTAGGTGGTGGCAATTTTTGGAGAGGCAGAAGCGGGGAAGGTATGGACAGGACTACCGCAGACCATATGGGGATGCTAGCTACTGTTATTAACTCACTGGCGCTACAGGATGCTTTGGAGAAAATTGAAGTTCCAACTAGGGTACAAACTGCGATAGAGATGCGTCAGATAGCAGAGCCATACATAAGAAGAAAAGCCATAAGACACCTTGAAAAAGGTAGAGTAGTAATATTTGCATCTGGAATAGGAAATGCATATTTTTCTACAGATACAACTGCGGCGCTTAGAGCAGCTGAAATAGAAGCTGAAATAATATTGTTGGCAAAAAAGGTTGACGGAGTTTACGATTGTGATCCGGTTACCAACGCAAATGCGAAGAAATATGATACAATTTCATATATAGAAGTTATTAATAAGGGGTTAGGCGTTATGGATTCTACGGCAGCATCCCTTTGCAGAGATAATAAAATCCCAATACTTGTTTTTGATCTGAAGAATCCTGATAACATTATAAAAGCTATCATGGGAGAAAAAATAGGCACAACAGTAAAGGAGGAGAACTAGTATGATAAAGGCAGTTGAGAAAAATCTTCAAGAAAGAATGGATAAGACTACGCAGGTACTTAAACATGAGTATGTTTCAATCAGAGCTGGAAGAGCAAATCCCGCACTTCTGGATAGGATACATGTTGAGTACTATGGATCTGACACACCTTTGAGCCAATTGGCTAATATAACTGCACCTGAAGCCAGAGTGCTAAACATTAGTCCATGGGACGCGAATTCTATACCTGCTATAGAAAAGGCAATACAGAAATCTGATTTAGGTATGAACCCTTCAAACGATGGGAAAATTATTAGACTGGTTGTTCCTCAATTGACAGAGGAAAGAAGAAAAGATTTGGTTAAGACTGTTAAGAAGCTTGCTGAGGAAGCGAAGGTTGCTGTTAGAAATATTCGACGTGATGCAAACGATACTCTTAAGAAGCATAAAAAAGATAGTGAGATAACGGAAGACGAACTAAAGAAATCAGAAGAAGATATACAAAAGATAACTGATAAATATATTAAAGAGGTAGACAAATTAGCTGAACTTAAAGAAAAGGAAATCATGGAGGTTTAGATTTGAAATCTGAAATTCCTTACACTATTGGTTATGAACTTGACAGAGCACTATTAATGCTTGCAGGCTTCGAAGTTATTGTAAATGAGACTTCGACACCATTTCAAGACAAAAAGGATGAGCGCAAAGATAACTCTCCTGTGGTTGTTAGACAATTAAAGGTTGATAACTGTGTTCACTTAACGGTTGCAAAATTTAAATAACCTATATGTTTTGCACTTAACATTTTTCAACAAATAAAATAGTGCAAAACATTTAATCCCCTCTATATGAGGGGATTTTCGTTTATCATGTATAAACGCGCTAAAAACACTATATAATTCAATAAAAACACATGCAATTTGTTTTGCACAAAACATTTTCCTTGATTCATATGTTGTGAAAAGTATATTTTTGATTGCACTTAAGCAGATGCTTGTATTAATATAGTATACGATATTTTTTTTACAACATATATTAAGGGTTAAAGTCTTTGGATTGAGTTTATAATAAATAGGATGATTGGTATAATGATTTATTATATAGTATAATATAATTGCTCTAAATATTTGCGCAAAGGAGGAAATTTATGAAGGGTGAAATAGACAGAAGTAAACTTCCGAAACACATTGCCATCATTATGGATGGAAACGGAAGGTGGGCAAGTAAAAGAGCGTTACCAAGGGTTTTTGGTCATAAAGCAGGAATGGAAGCCTTGAGAGAGGCGGTAAAAGGCTGTAGTGACTTGGGAGTAAAAATTCTAACCGTATATGCTTTTTCTACAGAAAATTGGAATAGACCTACGGATGAAGTTTCATTTTTAATGAATCTTCTTATTGAGTATATGAGAAAAGAAATTAACGAACTAAATAAAAATAATGTCAAAGTAAAGATATTAGGTGACATTAGCGGACTACCAAAGGTAACGCGTGAGGAAGTAGAAAAGGCAGTTAGTTTAACTGAGAACAATGAGGGCATACAGTTTAACATTGCTTTAAACTATGGAAGCAGGGCAGAAATAATTTGTGCCTGCAAAAAGATAGCGGAAGAATTCAAGGAGGGTAAGATATCAAGTGAAGAAATAACTGAAGAATTAATTTCAGAATATCTTTTCACCAAAGGTGATATTGATCCTGATTTGATTATACGAACCAGCGGCGAAAAGCGATTAAGTAATTTTTTATTATGGCAAAGTGCATACAGTGAACTGATTTTCGTTGAAGAAATGTGGCCAGACTTTAACAAACAACTTTTAGAGCGTGCCATACTAGAGTACCAGAATAGAGATAGAAGATTCGGACTTGTTAAATAACGGAGGGTATCATGCTTACTAGAATAATCAGCGCCATTGTTGGCGTACCGTTAATAGCTTTATTTTTGATTTTAAGGGGTAACTATTTATATCTGTTTGTAGGTGTTCTTTCCTTAGTTGGGATGTATGAATACTACAAAGCTATAAAAGCAACAGGTGTAAAAACAATGAATTATATTGGCTATGTATGTTGTTTTGCTTTTTTCATACTGCAGCTAATCTATCCAGGGGTAGAAATATTCAGTAATCTAATTGCTATTATGCTTTTAGCACTTTTTACATACGAAATTTTTACATTGAAAAGTGGAGTAAATGGTATCGTACATACGATATTCGGTTTTGTATATGTAGCATTTTTGTTATCTCATATTGTATTCATAAATAACTTGGAAAATGCAGCAGTTGTAATATGGCTGCCTTTCCTTACGGCTTGGTTTACAGATTCGGCAGCTTACTTTACAGGAATCAGTATAGGCAAGCATAAGCTTAGTCCAATGATAAGTCCAAAGAAAACGATTGAAGGCGCTTTGGGTGGAATAATAGGCTGTAGTTTGCTGACTACAGTATTCGGAATTCTCATTGGCAATTATAACAGCAGCATCGGGATATATAATTTTATATTAATTGGACTATTATGCGGTATATTTTCGCAATTAGGAGATTTGGCCGCATCCTATATAAAAAGATATGCAAAAGTTAAAGATTTTGGGAAGTTAATTCCGGGTCATGGTGGAATACTAGACCGCTTTGACAGCATATTATTTACAGCACCTATTGTGTACTATTATTTTATTCTAGTGCAAAATATATAGACTTACCGAGGAGAATAACATGAAGAAAATATCAGTTTTAGGCTCCACAGGCTCCATTGGCATGCAGACTATGGAGGTAGTTAGGAGTAATAGAGAGTTATTCAGTCTTGAGGCTGTTACGGCCAATTCAAGCATAGACTTATTGGAACAGCAAGTAAGAGAATTTCGTCCTAAGCTTGCAGTAATATATGATGAATCTAAATATGCTGAATTTAAAAGTAGGGTTGGTACATTGACAGAGGTTGCAACAGGAATAGAGGGACTAATAGCGGCAGCAACCATAGCAGAGGCTGACACAGTTGTCACATCTATAGTTGGAATTGCTGGTTTAATACCTACTTATCATGCCATAAACAATCATAAGAATATTGCCTTGGCAAACAAGGAGACCTTAGTAGCCGGAGGCAGGTTGATAATGTCAAAGGCAAAAGAGAATAATGTAAGCATTCTCCCTGTAGATAGTGAGCATTGTGCAATTTTTCAGAGTATCGGGTGTAATAAAAAATCCCAAATAAGCAAGCTTATTTTAACAGCTTCAGGGGGACCCTTTAGAACAAAAACAAAAGAGGAATTAAATCATGTTACCCTAGCTGATGCACTAAACCATCCAAACTGGAAAATGGGCAAAAAGATCACTGTAGATTCCGCAACACTCATGAATAAAGGTCTAGAAGTAATTGAGGCAAGGTGGCTGTTTGATGTGAATGCTGAGGAAATAGAGGTCTGTGTGCATCCTCAAAGCATCATACATTCCATGGTAGAATATATTGACGGTTCAGTTATTGCACAGCTGGGACTTCCTGATATGAAGCTGCCGATACAATATGCTTTAACTTATCCAAACAGGCTGTCAATGCAAGGGGAGAAGCTGGACTTAACAAAGTACGGTACATTAACCTTTGAAAAGCCAGACACTGAAAAGTTCCCTTGCTTAAAATTAGCATACGATGCATTAAAGGCAGGAGACAGTGCATGTGTTACAGTGAATGGCGCCAATGAAGCGGCAGTTGAATTGTTCTTGAATGGTAAAATAAGCTTCATGGACATACCGAAGCTCATAACATCGGTATTGGAAAAGCATGAAACAATTAATAATCCGACTTTAGAAGAAATTATTGAAATAGATCAGTGGGCAAGAAGCCTGACATACGAATTGTATAAAAAGAGGTGGAGCAATTGTTAACAGCAATTACAGCAATATTAGTTTTTACATTACTAGTCGTTATACATGAACTTGGTCATTTCTTTGTTGCAAGGCTCTCTGGCGTTAAGATTGAAGAGTTTGCTGTTGGAATGGGACCCAAAATATGGGGATACCAAGGACCGGAAACTCTATATTCTATAAGAGCTTTTCCTCTAGGCGGGTTTTGTAAAATGCTTGGCGAGGATGAAAGCAACCAGGACCCGAGAGCTTTTAATAACAAGCCTGTATGGAAAAGAATATTAACAATTGTTTTCGGACCATTAATGAATTTATTTTTGGCAATCATGATATTTTCATTGGCTTTTGCTCCTATACCTGTTATAAAGCAGGTTCCGGCAGGTACACCAGCAGCCAAAGCGGGTATTACTGCAGGTGAGAGGATTGTTGAAATTCAAGGAACTGAAATAAAAGAGTGGGAGCAAATCAAGCCTTTGGTAAATGAGAACGTCGGAAAGCTGACCACTGTAAAGCTTGAGAAAGCGGGCGTTACAAGAGAGGTTACTTTAACACCTATCACCCAAGAGGGTGTAGCAGGTGGAATTATAGGGGTAGCACCATCCTATGGGTATAAAGGTTTTTCAATTAAAAATGGATTTAAAACCGCCGGCAGTGTATCTTTTCAGATGATAGATTACCTTGGAAAGCTGTTTGTAGGTAAGGCTTCCACAGAAGAGGTAGTGGGACCTGTAGGAATCATTTATTATATGAGTGATGCTGCTAAAACTGGTTTTCTCGCCGTTTTAAGCTTAACAGCGTTCCTAAGTTTAAACCTTTTTATCGTAAACTTACTTCCACTACCAGCTCTAGACGGAGGGCGATTAATATTTTTAATAATAGAAGCTATACGACGAAAACCAGTAGATCCTCAAAAGGAAGGCTTCGTACATTTTGTAGGCTTTGTGCTGCTTATGATTTTATCAGCTCTAATTATTTACAGAGACTTTATAAAATTTGACGTATTTAATTTTTAGTGAGGGACAAATGAGAAAAAAAACAAAAAGAATTCGAATAGGTTCCATGGAAATAGGGGATAACCTTCCTATTGCAATCCAGAGCATGACAAACACACATACCCAAGATGTCAAAGCAACAATTGAACAAATAAGGGCTTTAGAAGAGGCAGGTTGTCAAATAGTCAGAGTGGCGGTTCCAGATATGGAAGCAGCAGAGGCTATAGCAGAAATAAAAAAAGCAATTCATATTCCTTTGGTTGCTGATATACATTTTGATTATAGACTTGCCATAGAGTCCATCAAAAATGGTGTAGATAAGATTAGAATTAATCCAGGCAATATTGGAGAGATAGACAGGGTAAAACGAGTAGTTGATACAGCAAGAGAATATGGCATACCTATTAGAGTCGGAGTAAATTCAGGTTCTGTAGAGAGAGAACTGCTGGCAAAATATGGTGGACCAACTGCGGATGCATTAGTAGAGAGTGCTCTTAGTAAGGTTAAGATAATAGAGGATATGAATTATGACAATATGGTTATTTCAATAAAGTCCTCAGACGTTTTACTTTCTATTGACAGCTATATCAAGATATCAAATCAAACTGACTATCCCCTGCATTTAGGAATAACTGAAGCAGGTACAAAATACATAGGTACGGTTAAATCAGCAGTTGGTTTGGGAACACTTTTATATATGGGAATTGGCGATACAATAAGAGTGAGCCTGACTGACAGCCCTGTAGAAGAGATAGGAGCGGCAAGGGAGATACTTAAAAGCTTAAAGCTTATAGAGGGTGGGATTGAGATCATTTCATGCCCTACATGCGGCAGAACAAATGTGAACCTTATTGAGGTAGCTGAGCAGCTTGAAAAAGCAGTTCAGGGTATTAAAACCAAAAGACCAATAAAGGTTGCTGTAATGGGCTGTGCTGTAAATGGTCCTGGAGAGGCGAGAGAAGCCGATGTAGGAATAGCTGGAGGCAAGGGTGAGTTTTTACTGTTTGTTAAAGGTGAGATCGTAAAGAAGATTCCCCAGGAAAATGCCATTGAAGAGTTAATAAAATTTCTCAAACAAATGGAGGAATAAATATGTGTATTACTGCGATTATTCCTGCTTACAATGAAGAGCAGACGATAGGAAGTATTTTGGACTGTCTAATACATGTAGAAATAATTACTCAAATCATTGTTGTTAGTGACGGCTCTACGGATGAAACAGCTGCGGTAGCGGCCAGATATGATATTGAACTAATAGACCTATCGGAAAACGTAGGTAAAGGCGGAGCTATGAAGGCGGGTATAGAACGCTGCATCAACGATAATATTCTTTTTCTTGATGCAGACTTGATAGGGCTTACAACGCAGCACGTTAATGATTTGATTATGCCTGTAATAAGCAATGATGTAGATATGACCATAGGGATTTTTAAAAATGGAAGAATGGTAACAGATTTGGCTCAAAAGGTTACCCCATATTTATCCGGTCAAAGAGCAATCAAGAAAGTATTGCTAGATAAAATACCAAACATCGATATCTCAAGATATGGTGTAGAGGTTGCACTGACAAAGTTTGCTGATAAAAACTCTATTAGGACTAAAGAGGTGTATCTTGAAGATATGACTCATGTCACAAAGGAAGAAAAGTTAGGAATCATTAAAGGTATGCACGCTAGATTCAAAATGTATTGGGACATCGTGAAGGTATTTAGTAATGATGATAGCGAAGAGCAAATTAAATAAGATACTTTGGAGGATAGCATGGAAGAGGATGCAAGTAACAAGGAGTTTTTAAGCAAATACTCTGACAGCTTTGAGATAAAGTCGATTAAAGTATTCAAAAAAACCTCCTCCTGGGAAATTACAATAAAATTAAAGAACGATTTAAAGCTCACTGATATTAAAGCTATAGAAGAGAGCTTTATTCATATGTATAACCTGAAGGGCATTCAAATCAACATTGAAGATTGGCAAGGCATGAATAATGAAAAGGAACTCTTGGACAAGCATTGGGAAGAATTAAAGCTGCTTGCCTATCAGAACAATCCATCCTTAATGGGTTTTCTAAATGAATCGGAGCTTTCTTTTAAGGATAAAGTAGTGCATATAAAAGTGCCAAATAAAATGGTTGCAGATTTTCTAAATGTAAAGAAGTGCGGTGAAATTTTTGAAAAATTTACACTGAACTATCTAAAGTTAGATTTAAGGTTTAAAGTAGAATATAAAGATGAGGCCTTCCCTGAGGAGGAACATCATAACAGCTTAAGGGAAGAGGAGCAAAAGCTTGTTGCTGAAACCATGAGCGGAAGACCTAAGAGCAGCAAATCAACGAAGGATGGAGGGCAGAACTCTAATGCCGCAGCTGTAATACTCGGCAAAACCTTCAATAGTCCGGCTGTTGAAATAGATGAAATTACGCAGGATAGCGGTAGAGTCACAATTCAAGGCTCTATTTTTAATGTGGAATCAAAAACTTTAAATAATGGCAAAACAATCATTACATTTAACATAACTGACTTTACAAATTCTATGACAGTAAAGCTGTTTGTTAAGGAGGATACAAGTCCAGATAAATTACTTCTAGGTATTGCGGAGGGTAAGTACGTAAAGCTTAAGGGAGACGTGCAATATGATACTTACGCCAAGGAATTAGTCATATATCCTATAAACATATTAGAAGCTGAAAGAAGTATCCGTAAGGACAAGTCAGAGGAAAAGAGAGTGGAGCTTCATGCTCATACAGCTATGAGTTCTATGGATGGTTTCTGTTCTGCTTCTCAGCTTATTAAACGCGCAAAGGAATGGGGGCACAAAGCCATCGCCATAACAGACCATGGCGTAGTTCAAGCATTTCCTGAAGCCTATGAGACTTCTAAAAAGACAGGGGTTAAAGTGCTCTATGGGGTAGAGGGCTATTTTGTAAACGATGGAGCCCCAATAGCTTTTAACACACGCAGCCTTCCTTTAACTGATGAAATAGTTGTATTTGATATAGAAACAACTGGACTTTCCTCATCTGTTGATAGGATAACAGAGATAGGTGCAGTGAAAATTAAAAATGGTGAAATTATTGATAGATATTCCACCCTGATAAATCCTGAAATTCCTATACCCTATAAAATTACTGATTTGACCGGCATTACCAATGATATGGTAAAGGGTCAAAGAACGATTAAGGATGTAATGCCAGAATTTCAAAAGTTCTTTGGTGATTGTCCTTTGGTTGCACATAATGCTATGTTTGATTGGGGGTTTATAAGAACTAAGGCACATGAGCTGGGTATTGAATTAAACAATACCATCATTGATACATTGCAGCTTTCAAGAACACTGCTTCCAAATCTAAAGAAGTACAAGCTGAATTTGGTATGTCAGCACCTGAATATCAGGCTCGAAAACCATCATAGAGCAGTTCATGATGCTGAAGCAACCGCACAAATGTTTTTGAAATTTGTTGATATGCTTAAGGATAGAAATGTTGAGGATGTTGACCAAATAAACAGCATTACCTCAACTCAAAATGTAAATTTTAAAAATGCAGAATCCTACCATATAATAATATTGGTAAAAAATA
>JARBUB010000076.1 GCA_029239905.1 Clostridia bacterium | reverse complement strand
CAATCTTATCTATATATTCCTGCATAGCCTTTTCCCCAACCCGTGATGCCAGTATCTTATAATACCAAACTACTGAATTCGATATGGCTGATGCTAAGGTATGATCTCTATTCCAAGATTCGATTTCATGCTTTGTGCCATCCCATTTAAACATGGTATTTTCATCCTTAAGAACTCCACTTTCCAAGCCAATCAAAGAATTGTATATCTTGAAGGTTGAGTTTGGAGGTAGCCTTTTAATGCTTTTATTCTTATTATGTATCGTATAAGTGTCCTTTTGCGGGTCATACAGCACAAAGCATCCGTCATAGCCAGTGAAGTAGGTACCAAGGTCTTCATCGACATATGTTGTTTCTTTCTTTTGTGATGCTGAATCTGTATTTGATGTCTGCTGTATATCTGCATCTTGAATTGTCTGGTTGGTTTTATACTTTATGTTCCCCCTGTAACCTATATAGATAAGGGTAATAAGAATAATTCCTATAACTGCTGTTGGTATGACGATTCCTCTTCTCACTATTTGATCACCGCCTATAATTATGTCTTAAGTGTAGTAAATTCTAACTTACATTCTTATATTAGCAGGAGATGGATTCCATGTAAATATTTGTAACTTATTTTTTTTGAGTTGGTAATGTTCAGTGAAATGCCTTATAGTACAAGGAGCCTATACCCTCGTTCCGCTAAAATGCCCACTTGTGGTTTTCAGGCAAACATTCATCACAGAGCAATTTCCCATCCACCGTTGCTCCGTTGGTTAGCCCTTCTATTGGTTCATCCTTCTCTCTATCAGTAGTCCAAGCGCCACAGCTTGAGCATTTTCCACAATTCATGATTTCGGATGCAAGAGAAATCATAGATGTCCCTTGCCATTTCATGTGTGCCTCTTCTTCAAATGATAAACATATATCATTTGATATTTCTTTTTCTATCTTATCTAACAAACCATCTTCCTTACATAGTTCCTCTTCATCAACTTCTAGTAAGTGATATGTTCTAATAAGAACAGTTCCCTTTCCCATCATTTACCCTCCGTTTATCACCCATAAAACTTGCCTTTACATAGGTGCAGTAATATTTTATTCTATTATACCATTCATACTCTCAGGCTAACCATATATGTCGGCTTAATGACGATTACTCAAAAAAAACAAAAACCGCAAAATCAGCATCACTGACTTGCGGTTATAAATTCCATAATGGCGGAGAGAGAGGGATTTGAACCCTCGAGGGCTTTCACCCTGCATGATTTCGAGTCATGGACCTTCGACCTCTCGGACATCTCTCCATCTTAAGTTCTTTTGAGCTTAAAAAAGCTCTTAAGTATTTGACTGCATTCTTCTTCTAGCAATCCAGTTTCAATTTCGCATTTATGATTCAAGCCAAAGTCATTGAGTAAATTGAGCTTAGAGCCTGCTGCTCCACCTTTCGGGTCCATTGTTCCTATATAGAGCTTCCTAATACGTGCTTGTATAATTGCGCCGCAGCACATAGCACAAGGCTCAAGGGTTACATACATATCACAGTCAAGAAGCCTCCATCCGCCAAGCACCTCGCTGGCCCTTCGAAGGGCTAAAATCTCAGCATGGGCTGTTGGATCCTTTGATGTTTCTTTGAGGTTGTGACCGGTTGATATGATTTGATCTCCTCTAACAATAACAGCTCCCACAGGGACTTCATCCAATTCAAGAGCATTGCAGGCTTGCTCCAAGGCTTTTTTCATAAAAAATTCTTTCATTTGTTCTCCGTAAAGTAAATATTACTTATGTAATATTATATCGCAGCATGGGGAGTTGTCAACAGTTTGCAAAATCTGGATTACAACATATGAATCAAGGAATATGTTTTGCACATTTTGATTTAGTGTAAAACATATCGCTACGGCATTAGCTGAAGGCTTTTTGAAACTTCTGCAATGTTTTTTCTAAAGCTTTTCAGCTCATTGTCCTTCGGCAGCCTTACTCCATATCTGACATCCTCATAGGTATCTGTTATGCTGATCAAAGCATCTTTTTGGTTGGGAATGATAGAAAGCATCCTCTCCAAAATATCCTGCGCTGTATCGTTGTTATTTTCAATAATTTTTTTACTGTAAAGTCTTTGGATAAAAGCCTTATACTCGTGGCGCAGCTTCTCTGTATTGTCTGCAGTAAACCTAAATGAGATATTGTCAGCTGCTTTTTTGATTGAATTTGCTAGTTTGCTTATTCGCCCAGAATCCTTTTTCTTCTTGCTCCGCAGTACAAATTCTTTATCCTCAACAAAATCTTCTTCTTCCTCTGCTCTTGTAAATCTATCTATAAATCTAAACAAAAGATAAATTGCATATGCGCATATTATCAGCATAAAAATAAATGCAAGAGCCTTGCCAATAAGCTGAACTAGCGGTGAATTTAAATTCTGCAGAGATTCCTCATATTTGTCCGGCATGCCAAGCAAATTATCAAAATCCGCCTTTGGTCTTCCCTCCTGCTCTATTTCAGGTAAAAGGCTAAGAATATAATTGATAAATACGGCAACTGGATAAGTAATAAATAAAATTCCTTTTACTATCCAGCCATATATAAATTGGAAGCTGGCTGCAAAGGGAGATACCAGTGTTTTGAATACTCCCGGCATTGACATAATCACCGTAGCAATTATCATAAAGCCCGTAGCAATCATATCAAAGGTTGTTTTTCGTGAGTTCTCGTTTTTACTTACATATCGGAAATTTTTTACCTCAGACAGCATATACAGTGCAATAACAATATACAGCACTGAATATCTCATTAATTCCTCTGAGATTACTCCCCCATTTCGGCTCCAAACCGCTACTACAGCATTGACAACAAACAAGATTATGATGCTTTGATAAAAATTACCTGCAGTATAGACATAATATACATTGGCTAAATAACTTGTATAGGACCTGTAGTATAGGAATATTAATGCGATGAACCCTATAGGCATTGCAAGCAAATTAAAGCCTTTTATTGACGAAATGCCCACCGAAATAACTGCTAATGCCAGTCCAATTGAGCCAAAAACAATTGCATGCTTTCGCTTGTCAAAGCTATTATATGGTAGAAAGTTTACAAATAGTCCACATAGTGCAGTAACAATAAAAAATGCTATGTTAATTCTGCTTCCATCAACTATTTGGTTGACTAGAAGAAAGCCAATGTAAAACAATATTGATTCTGCCACAGCCGCAACCATTCTTAGCAGCAGCTGTTTATTATTAAATAGCTTCATAATGTGCTCCCTCCAGCTTATAATAGAAAAGATTTATATTGGAAGGTACATCAACATCACTTTTGCTTAAGGATATAACGGTGGTTTTTATGTTGTTTAATGATTGCAAATCCCCTATTAGCTCTTCACTGACCTCCGGTGTAACTACAATAATCTCTGTACCCCAGGAAAATCTGGTCACAAGAAGCTTTAACAGTTCCCTGGACTTGAACTTTTTAAAATAGCTTATCCTTGCCAAGGAATCAAGTATCCCCGTCATATGTTTATCTCCGGTATCAGGGTCCAAAACACCTGTATCACTAGGACCCAGCATATGAGAATTGGTGGCGAAACCCACAGGTATGCCTGTTTCTTGCATCATAGAAGCGATGGAAGCACATACCTCTATCGCTTCTTCTATTGTTTGGATATCCTCTTTATTCAAGGAATATTCCTGACGCTCTAAGTTAAGTATTATCATGATTTTTTTGTCTGCGGTGTAATCATATTTATTAACCAAAAGTTGCTGGTTCTTGGCTGTTGCCTTCCAGTTCACGCTTTTTAGACTGTCGTTGCCACTATAAGCTCTAACCCCTGTAATAACCATAGGGTCCTCAATAATCCAACGTTTTACAGAAAAATCTCCCTGCGTAGTGTTGGCAGGTATCAGCGTACCTCTTAAGTCTACAATATTCGGATATACTGAGATGATGGCAGGCTCCTCCCGTTCCACACTGTATTCCTCTGTTCCCAGCATGTTTGTTGAAGTCATAGTCATATACTTTAGCTGATAATAGCCTCTTTTTACAGCCTTTAAATCATATTTCCTAATTATCTTCTGATATGGGAGCAAAGAAAACATGCAGTTATGAAGGTATACATCTTCATTTAATTTCTGCACCTTTGTACTAATCTCAAACTCTAGACCCGTATACAGCTTTTCATCAATACTTACCCAAGTTAAGGGCAAAAACTTTCTGTTTTCTATTGCCAGCTCATATGCCACTTTTTCCCCAGGAAAAACTCCTACATTGTCAAAGCTTCTAGTGATATATATTTTCTCGAATATGCTCCGTTTGTACAATATACCTTGGATGACAACTAAAAGGGCAATTAATATAATGAATAAAAGAGAACTCATAAATTCAACCCCTGTTACGCTTTTTCTATTGGTACTGGAAGACTACTGATTATCTCATTTACAAGTGTTGTTGCCTCTGCTCTTCTATGCTTGCTTAAACCCTTCAGTATGATTCTGTGAGATAGTATATATGGAGCCAAATAAATGATATCATCTGGTCTGACATATTTTCTCTCGTTAATATATGCATAGGCTTGGGCAGCCTTGTATAAAGCGATACTTGCCCTAGGACTGGCCCCTAGCTCTATACTTTCGTGGTTCCTTGTTATTTCTACTATATCAAGTATATAAGCTGATAAATCCTTGTTTACTACCACTTCTCCGAACTGCTGCTGCATATTTACAATATCCTGACTGCTGCAGACAGCCTCTAAATCCTCTAAGGGGCTTTGCTTGTCAAACAAATCAAGTATCTTTTGCTCTTCTACTCTTTCAGGATAGCCCATTTTGATTTTCATTAAAAACCTGTCCAATTGTGCCTCAGGCAAAGGGAAGGTACCGTAGTTTTCTATGGGATTTTGCGTAGCCAACACAAAGAAAGGCTTTTCTAGTTTATATGTGCAGCCTTCCACAGATATTTGGCGCTCTTCCATGCATTCCAAGAGACTGGATTGTGTCCTAGGTGTGGCTCTATTTATTTCGTCAGCCAATAATATATTGGTAAAAAGTGGTCCTTTTCTGAACTCGAACTCTCCCGCCTTTTGATTGAAATAGTTAATGCCGGTTAAATCTGTGGGCAGCAAATCAGGTGTGAATTGTATTCTTTTGAAGTCACAGCTGATTGATTTTGCCAAAGCCTTTGCCAATGTCGTTTTTCCGACTCCCGGAACATCCTCCAAAAGTATATGCCCCCCACTGATTAAAGCAGTCATCAACAAATCTATTATTTCATCCTTACCCAATATTACCTTGCTTACATTTTTTCTTATTGTAGATGCTATATTCATTTATAATTCCTCCATACTTATTTGTCTTCCGATTATTTCGCTAATTCTATTTTATTGTAATGTTGTTTCCAATTCAATTGATTAAGTCGAAACTAATTATTAAATTATTTTCACAATTTTCAGAATTTCCATGTAGTGTAAACTCCTTGCAATTAGATTTTACGACATCTATAATTTATATATAATATAACATTTTAGGGGGTGACAGCATGCCTCAATTAACCTTTAAAGGAATGAAAAGACAAAGCGTTATTGATATGAGCAAGGCACTGATAGACGAACTAGAAACGATTATTCCTGTGCCAAGAGAGCATTTTGCCTTAGAACATGTAGACTCCATGTATATCGTGGATGGCAAGGAAGCAGCGGAATATCCCTTGATTTATGTGAATTTATTCGACAGAGGAAGAGCTGTAGAAGATCTTGTTGCCAAAGCAATTACAAGGCACGTACATAATGCCGGCTATAAAAACGTCGATGTCATATTCACTATTTTGGAAAGAAGCAGATATTACGAAAACGGAGAGCATTTCTAGAATAAATCAGTGCAGTACTTGAATACTGCACTGATTTATTTATAAGACTAATGATTAATACTATTATTATTTATTGAATAAATTAATAGTATTGTATAATATAGTATATGGAAGTGGTATTATATTCCAAGTTTAATATAAGGGAGGTTCAACACTTGAACAAGCTTGTTCTTATTTTTGATTACTTCAAAGAAGCTTTTCACATTAATAAAAAAAACAAATCCCTATATATGCCCCAAATAGCACTTATTGCTGTTAAGGTTTTTATCACGCTATTTATAGGCATCGGGGTATATAACTGGGTTAATATCGGAGAAATTACATCCTTGAATGCTATGAGGTCAGATGAAATCCTTAGCTTTGTGCTTAATCAAGGCTATAAGCTGCTGGCAATCATACTTGTCTATACCTTACTCTCAGTAGGTGTAGAATCCGGACTTTTAAACATGTACAAAAAAGCAGTCACCCAAGGCTATGTAGAGGCAGGAGACTTTAAAGAAGGCTTATCTAAGTACTTCTTCAAGCTTCTGCTTGGGGAAATACTCATCGTATTATGCTGGATTCCAATATTGCCGTTTTATTTGATATTGGGCATCGTTACTTTAACTGCCGGATTAACAATCATTCCTATTGTAATCGCGGTATTCCTAACAATGTGGAAGATATCCCTTGTAATGAATGATACAGGTATATTTGCTGCCGTAAAAGACAGCTTCAGCTATGCAAAAAGAAACTTTATTCCATTGACAGTACTGCAAACCATACATTGGGCCTTTGCTAACGGAGCTAGCGGTGGTGGTGGAGGCAGCAGCAATATTTCCAACATCACTAATTTAAATAATGATTTCAATCAGGGTTTTAACGAAAGCTTGCTTCCAATGCCCGGTATGATGGAAGTAATTCGAGTTATTAAAATTATAATCGCAATATTTATCCCCATAATTTCCATAATGATTATTGTAGTATCTATCATAGCAATGATTTTTGAAGTATTCTTCTCTCTGACTTTGTTTGTAGCTTATAAAAATGGTTTTAAAGTAGAAGAAAAGCTGGTAGATCCATTGGAAATGCCTGCAGTGGACGAAGCTTTGGAAAATAAAGATGCTGCAGACACAATTGAAGCTAATGAGGAAAACCACGAGGTCGAAGAAGAAAATTCAGTAGAAGAGGTTAATACCCAAAGCGACAGTGAAGAAGTAAAGATTAAGGAGGTGGAGCAGTAATGTGGTTTGATGAAATAATGGATGATTGCAAACAAGCACTTTTAACAGCCAATAAGTTTAAAACCATTTTTATACCAATATTTCTAAAACTGGCACTTTCCATCGCTTTATTCGGCTATATATTTATCAGCTTCATAGCTGGTATTATAAAGAATAGCTATGTATTTGAGTATATGTATACTGATCCATCTGTGATCATGGAGCTGTTTCCTGGCTTAGTTATTAATGGAATCGTTATATATCTGTTATTTCTGGTAGGCTTCAGCATACTAGATGTGGGCAGTATAAATATGTTCAAGATTGCACTAGATGATCAAAAACCAAAATATAAAGACTTTACAGAAGGTATAAAGAAATATTTCTTCAAGGTGGTTCTTGGGAAGCTGTTTATGCATCTTTTGATAATCATTACGCTACCAGTAACAGCCGTACTTTATATTATCTATGCACTGATAGCTGGCACTTTGACTGCAGGATGGGGATTATTATTCCTAGGTGTGTTTGTATCAATATTCCTTGGTACATGGGTACCAATTATCGTCATAGAAGGTTATTCCCCTCTTAAGGCCATAGGTAAAAGCATTAAACTTGGAGCCAAGTATTTCAAAGGGTTGTTTATAGTTTTACTCGCTGCGACATTGATAAGCAGCTATTCAACAGTCATTTTCGGTGTTTTGGCTGCAGTATTGGCGGGATGGTTTATTGCAGGCATTGTTACAACCTACTTTAATTTAGTTGTAATGCGTGTATATTATAGAAATAGAGAAAGATTGTAATAAAGTAAATGAGGCTATGATTTCAATAAATCATAGCCTCATTTCTATTCTTACTCAAAAGCTGTCGATACAAAATGTCTTTCCTGATGACAGTCTTGACATAATGTCATTAGATCATCTAAATGCTCTTTGCCTCTTCTAATATATGTAATATGATGCACCTCCAAAGGCTTTTTCTCATTGGAGATACCACAATCAGCACATCTATTTTCATCTCTCTTTAAAACAGCGCTGCGTGCCAGCTCCCAGTGCTGCGTATTTAAATAATCATTATGAGACATACGCTTTAATTTCTTCATTTTTTTGTAGGAATAGCTTCCTTTGTAATATTCATATCTAAGAATTGGATCACTAAGTATGTCTCTTTTTACTTTCCACTCCCTGACCTCATCAATGATCCAATCACAGAGTTTAAAAACAATAAATAAAGATAGTATTATCAGTATCTGGTACATTATCACACCTCCACCCCTTATAATTCCAAGGTCTGCAGGTTTTTATCCAATAAAAAGGACACTATTCTCATAGTGCTCTCAACTTTATTTACTGAAGCTTTTCGATTTTAGTAATAATCATTTGTCCTTCAGCGTTTGCTTTATAGGAGAATTTAACCATATCTCCATCCTTAATGCCTTCTAATTGTTCAAGTACATCGGTAACTCTAAAAGCTAGTGTATCCGATGGCGTTAACTCAATTTCAATGGAGTTGTTGTCAATTCTGCCGATTAGCTTTCCTTGCGCATCCTCCGCTTCTGCTGCCAATTTAGCTGATGAGCTGCCAGTTGGCGGGGTACTTGGTTCTGCAGTTATGTTTTCTTGTGGCGGAACCGGATTTGGCTGCACTGCTGGCTGTGAACAGGCAGTAAATAGCGCTGCCATAGTTGCTACTACCATTACAATAATTAATGCTTTTTTCACTTGTATCACCTCTAATTTTATGGATTATATTTGTTTGACGAAGCTTTCATAATTAAAGTTGCATAAAATATTATGATAGGGTGACACCAATAAAAAAAGCCCCAATACCCTTTAAGTATTGAGGCCCTGTTTTCTTACATTAACAGCTCATCTGGTGTGCAATATTCATTATTTAGAGCATTTTGACGTAGAACCAAGTATAGCTCGGCCTTTGTTGCATTTTCATAAGGCTTTACAAAAAATATTCCTACAAAAAACAACAACATCCCAAGTAAATACCATCCTAAAAAGGATAACTCTAAAACCCATATATCAAATTTGTGACCCGCAGTCATTTGATTGCTAAGTTGTATTGCCCTGCTAGAGCCTATATTAGGATTATCCGCCAAGATATATGGTACCATACTATATGCGTAACTTTTGATAATACCCGGAATAATGAGTAACAAAAACCATAGAAAAGTAAGAATTGACCTATATAGCATAGTTAGCATAATGTTAGTAAATCTTCCACTTTTGAATGCATAACCTAAGTAGCCCATGTTTACATCCATTTGTGCCGCTTGCTTAAAGTAACGCCTTCCACCTACTTCAAGCCCATAACCTATTAGAATTCTAAATATAAAAAATGCAACTATTATCATAAGTAAAATCGAGCCAAAGTCATAATACGGTGTAAAATCATAACCTATCGGGCCTAAATTGATACGGACATTATTTGTATAATTGTTTCTAACGCTACTGCTAGAAGTACCTACCCCACTATCTCCTCCCACAATAATTAAAACTAAACTAATAACAAATGCCTTCCAATAGGAGACTTTTAGTACTTCCTTTGCTCGTGTCTTTAAATCAATACGCGTCCACATGATTAGCCACCTCCCTCATTATCCTTATATTACCATATTAATACTTTTGTCACAATATTACTGAATCACAGTTTATATTCCCTTATAGTACAGAATGTCTTTAATAAATATCAATATTGTGATTATCTAGCACTTATCATTACGAATGGCATTCCTATCACTTACTCTTTTGTAAACTTCTATCGCCACAGTTATTAGAATCACGCCCACTAAAATTACATTTGTATTTGGGATTAATACATTGTCTATTATCTCACCCCAGGAGGTCGATGAAACAAAGGAAATCGCCGCCATGGTCAAAGTAAAATATATAATCGAAGCCCATTTTCTTTGTTTTGTATTATGTGAAAACGGCATTAGAATAAACGCAATTCCTATAGAAGAAATTAATAAATAAGCATTAATTCCTGTATCCATCTTAGGACATAATATTTTAAAAGTAACTATTGTCGGAACTATAATAATTATCATATTCATAATAGCCCTTTGAAAGTGATGCAATATAGTATATACAGTGCTCTTATCTTTTGTGTATTCTTCAATAATTGATTTACAAAAAGCTTCATAATCGCCAATAATCACGTCTGCCGACCTTTCTTCAGCTTGTGACTGCAGCATGATATCCAGGACTTGATGAAGTGCTTCTTCCCTTTCATGATATTGAAGGTTGCTATTTCTTATATATTCAATTATTTTTTTTAACGTTTTTAAATTGATTTTATCCAGCTTTTTTTGTTCTCTCATTCTTATTCTTCTTAGTTTCAGCCAGTATAACATATTTACATACCTCCAAACACATTATCTATGTTTCTTTTGATCGCTTTCCAGGAATGGATGAATTCCACCAACTCTTGCTCTCCCAATTTAGTAATATAGTAGTATTTACGCATTGGGCCAAAGGGTGATTCCTTCATAATTGAATATATCAACGACTTTTTCTCTAATCGTATAAGAATTGGATATACACTGCCTTCCGTAATCTCTTCAAACCCCAATCCAATCAGCGTTTCACATATCTCGTATCCATAGGTTTCTTTCTTATCTATGATTTCTAATATACATCCTTCAAGCAGTCCCTTTAATATCTGTGTTGTATTTGCCATATATTCACCTACTTTGCATTACTTGGTAGCTATAATATAATACTATGCCCACTACCTTGTATTGTCAAGTAGTGGGCATAGTTATTTATCTCATTAATCTTATAAACATTAGCAGTATTAAGGTTTTATGGCAAATAATCAAATAATAAAAATTATTATCAAATAATTATTAACAAATACGACAATATCTGCTATAATGTGACTAATATAGATTATATAGGGAGGGAAATATTATGGCATTAGAATGGAAATCTGATT
>JARBUB010000075.1 GCA_029239905.1 Clostridia bacterium | reverse complement strand
ACTAGACTCTAAGTCCTTTGGACCTAAAAGTCTAGTTCTATAAATACATTATAATAAAAAATTTTTATGGATGTTTACACAAAAAAGTTGACACACTCATCTACGTTCACATTGATTATTTAACTATTATCCTTTCTAAGCTTTCTAATAATGGCTTACTATACTCGTTTCTGTAACATTTGACAAGCGTAACGGTGTTCTCATCCAGCAGTTCTTTTAATAAATCGTACAAGCCTAAGCTATCTTTGAATATATTTATTTTCGTGTGCCCTCCTCTTTCCTTAACGACATTGGCTACCGCTTCTGCAGTATCACCGATAATTATGAGATTGTCTATTCCAACGTCTGCGATTAAATTACCTACCCCATTTATGATTTCAGTAGAATGCTCTCCCAATTTTCCCAATCCCCCAAGCATAGCTATTTTTTTCTTACCAGGCGCTATACTATCTAACGCTTTAAGTGCTGCAGTTAAGCCTGAAAGATTGTAATTCCACGTGTCATCAATGATTTTTGAACCATTTATACCATTAAGTATTTCAAGATGATGTGGCAGATTTTCATAGGAAGTCAATATTTTAGCAGCTTCCTTCAGCTCAATTCCAAGTTCATGGACTACTGCCATTGCGGCCAAGGTATTATAAACCTGATAGTCTCCATAACCTTGTACAGATACGGCATAATTCACGTTTTGAAAAGTCAAAAGAAATTCCATTCTATTATTGCTATATTTAATATTTGAAGCTTGAAAATCAGCTTTATTTTTAACACCGAAATATACAATGCGGCCTTTGAAATCTTTTAAATTGATTTTTTTTGTTTTTTCATCGTCTGAATTTAGGATAAGGATACCATTATCATTGAGTCCTGAGACCATCTCGGCTTTGGCTTTGATATAGTTTTCTACTGTTCTGCATGTATCAAGATGATAAGTGCCGATATTTGTAATTATTCCCATGGTTGGCTTAAGGTGTTTACATGCATATGCCACATCACCGGGTTTTCCCACAGCGGTTTCAAAGACAGCTGCTTGGATACTATCGTCTATTCTAAGAAGATTACCTAAACTTCTGCGACTATTATTTAAATTGCGCACCGTGGCTGTTATTTTTAAGTAGCGGCTTAGTATGTGTTTGAGCATCTCTTTCGTAGTTGTTTTACCGCTTGTACCAGTAATCGTAATTACAGGTATATTAAAGGAATTCCTATAGTATCTTACGAAGGTCCAGTAGGCTTCATCTACATTGTTTACAAGAATGACGGAACAGTTATTTATTGATTTATATTTTTCAAGGAACTGACTAGTAACAATAGTACAGGGAGAATACTTCTTAATTCGGTGCCAATCTGGGTTCTCATTTTCCCAAACGAAGGTGAGCATGTTAGGCTTTTTTATACTGCTCAAATAACGTCTTGCACCTAAAATTAAACGGTCTTCTAAGCCAGTGACTAATGTTCCTTTTACAATTTCCTTAACCGTACTAACTAAAATGGGTTTCATACTTTACCTCCTTTGATCTCATACAGGTGAGTTAAAGCGTTAAGATTAAACCATAAAGATAATATTTCACCTAATTCATTATATTCAACTTTATTGGAGATGACATTGATGCAGTAATATAAGAGATATTTCTGTAAATTAGAGAACATCCATGTACTTTGGACAATATATTATAATGTAGGCCACTTAAGCATGGAAGTACTAGTGAGGATAGTAACCAATTCAGAGGAAAAATAAAAGGAGGTGGAATTTGAACATGTCTGACAGCAATACTGCTATTACTGAAACAACTTCAATTAAAGAAAAGAAGAATACAAAAAAAGAAGATAAAATTAGTTTTAGAAAAAAGTTGAAATATATAACAAAGAATTATGAGCTATATCTCTTTCTTCTTCCTATAATTATACACCTTGCAATATTCAGCTACTATACCATGTATGGAGTGCAAATTGCATTTAGAGACTATAATCCGGTGCAGGGTTTCTGGAACAGCCCATGGGTAGGATTAAAACACATGAGGAGGTTTATAGATTCCCCCTATTTTTTACAGACCTTAAAGAATACCTTGACAATAAGTGTATATTCAATGGCTGTGGGATTTCCAATTCCCCTTATAATGGCCCTTGCTTTAAACATGATGCCTAATAAGAAGTATCAGCGTTTTGTACAGACAGTGCTGTATGCTCCAAACTTTATATCAACTGTTATCATAGTAGGCATGATCCTTATTTTCCTTTCTACTTACAATGGACCTATAAACGCAGTGCTAAGAAGCCTTGGCAAGGAAACTATAAACTTTATGGGATTACCTAAATTATTCCCCCATGTATATGTCTGGTCCGGAATATGGCAGAGTGCGGGCTGGGGAATGGTTATTTATCTTGCAGCCCTCAGTGGAGTTAGCCCGGAACTACATGAAGCAGCAATAATTGATGGGGCCACAAAGTTTCAACGGGTTATGAATGTTGATATTCCCAGTATAATGCCAACTGTTACAATTCTTTTAATATTAAACCTGGGCAGCCTTATCGGGGTAGGTTTCGAAAAGGTTTATTTAATGCAAAACTCATTGAATTCAGGAACTTCAGAAGTAATTTCAACCTATGTTTACAAGAGAGGATTGAATGGCGGAGAATTCAGCTTTGCTTCAGCCGTTGGCCTTATGAATACTGCGGCTAACCTTATATTGCTAATAATTGTGAATACCATAGCAAGAAGAGTATCGGAAAACAGTTTATGGTAGGAGGTGCGATAAATGGGTCGCTTAAAAATTGTTAAGAATGGTATAGGCAGGAGCAGGAGTGATCTTATATTCGATGTAATTAACTTTGTTTTTTTTACGCTTGCAATGCTTGTAGTATTGTATCCTCTGTACTTTATTGTTATAGCATCAATTTCAGATCCTTACAAGGTTGCTGGAGGGCAAACCTTGCTGCGACCCGCAGGACTTAATTTTGAGGGTTATATAAGGGTTTTTACAAATAATACAATATTAATTGGTTATAGAAATTCACTATTTTATGCGGTATTTGGAACTTTCATTAACTTATTATTTACACTTCCACCGGCATATGCTCTCTCAAGAAAGAACTTGGCATTTAAACCTTCAATAATGATTTACCTTATGATTCCCATGTATTTTGGCGGTGGACTTATTCCAAGCTATATACTTGTAAAGAATCTAGGCATGCTAGATAGTATTTGGTCACTTTTGGTTCCCGGTGCAGTTTCTATTTGGAGTATTATCATTGCAAGAAGCTTCTTCCAGAGCAACATTCCTGAAGAACTTTATGAATCAGCTGTAATAGACGGCTGTTCCCACTTAAGATTTTTCTTATCAATAGTGCTTCCTCTTTCTAAAGCTCTTATAGCCGTATTGGTGCTGCAGTTCGGTTTGGGTCACTGGAATTCATGGTTTAGCGCCCTGATATATATAAGCAATAAAAACCTCTACCCCCTGCAGCTTGTTCTTAGAAACATTCTTATTGTGAATGATCCGGTTCTTGAAATGATTAAAGACCAGGCAGAGATACAAAGACGGCAGAGACTGGCAGAAACTTTGAAATATGCTTCAATCATAGTATCAAGCGTTCCTGTGCTAATTATTTATCCTTTTCTGCAGAAGTATTTCGCAAAAGGTGTTTTGATAGGGTCAATCAAGGGATAGTATTAGACTTAAAGTCACAGGACTTTAATATAGATTAGACTGTATTCTCAAGTCTTAAAAATTATATAGGAGGATTTAAGTTATGAAATCCAAAAAAATCATTGGGCTCTTATTGGTTCTATCAATGATGACATCTCTGGTTATGACGGGATGCTTAAGCAATAAAGGAACCACAGCCAAGCCGGGAGAAGGGAATTCAAAAGATGATAATTTCAACGCATCGGGATATCCAATAGTTAAACAGAAAATTACCTTCAAAATCATGCTTCCTGGTGTGGAGACTGATCTCAACCAGGTAAAAGCATATCAAGACCTGGAACAAAAGACCAATATCCATATTGAATGGGACACTCCCACTTATAATCAGATGGAAGAAAAAGCACAGCTTATGTTTGCCTCAGGTAATTTCGTTGATGCAATTGGAGGTTGGGTACTTTCCGATTTGGATGTAACCAAGTATGGACCTATGGGCGTGATGCTTCCCCTTGAAGACTTAATTGACAAATATGCCCCCAATGTTAAAAAGAGTTTTGAAGATTATCCAGATGCAAAAGCAATGTTGACTCTGCCTGATGGTCATATTTACACACTGCCTATTATCGGTAAACAGCCACCTACAAGAGCTACAACATCTATTAACAAAGTATGGCTCCAAAAGCTTGGAAAGCCTATACCAAAGACCACGGATGAACTCTATGAAGTTCTCAAATTATTTAAAACATCAGATCCAAACGGCAATGGTAAGGCTGATGAAATCCCTCTAAGTTTTATATACAATGGCGGTAATAACAATGACAACTATGGTATGTTCGGTTGGTTTGGCATCATGGATCCTAGCAGTCATTTGATTCAATTAAACAAAAAAGTTGTCTGGGCTCCCGCGCAGGATGGCTGGAAGGACGCTATAAGGTTTTTTGCAAAACTCTGGAAGGAAGGCTTACTTGACAAGGAAGTGTTTACTCATGATGGTAACCAGTATCAGGCAAAGATAAAGTCTGATACGGAAATATTTGGTGTGTATTCAAATTGGAACCCAGATGGCCCAGGAGAAAATGGATGGAAGGATTACGCATACCTGCCTCCGCTACAGAGCCCCAACGGCCTTAAACCCGCATGGCCAAATGGTGATCCATGGTTATTCCCGGTACAGGCTGCAATACTTAGTTCAGCTAATAAAGACGGTAAGGATGCAAGAGCTTTAATGAGATGGATTGACGAAATATATCTTGTTGGTACTTTAAAAGATGGTCCTGCTTATCGTACTAATGGTCCGGAAGGTACAGGTTGGGAACGTACTCCTGAAGGTAAAATCAAATACCTGGATTCATCTAAAAAGGAACCTAACTGGCAGAAACTATGGGGAGGGCTTCCAGGTTGGGCATGGTATTCAGAATTCAAGCTTTGGGAAAATAGTGAAAGAGATGAAGGCGGAATTATGAAGGATTTCACCAGTGGGGAAGTTTATGGACCATATCAGGGTCAGCAGATACCATTCACATGGCTTGCACCAGAAAAAGGTAACGAGGCTTCACAATATCTTACCGACCTTAGAAAGTTAACAGCTGAGACTGTGGCAAGATGGATAAGCGGCCAGGGAGATATCGACAAGGAATTTGACAAGTACATGGAAGACTGCAAGAAAATGGGACTTGATAATTTAATAAAAATAAGACAGGAAGCTTTAGACAATTATTATAAAAATAAAAAGTAATTGAGGTTAAACAGATTTATGGAATAAAGTTTACTGGGAGCAGGTATAATGGCTTGCTCCCTATAATTATGTAAAATAATTCATCAATGCTGTTTATAGAGGTGTTTTTATTTAATGGCTGTTTGAACATTTTTCCAATTGCTATTATAATAAATGATACATAGATATTGAAACAGATGAAAAGGAGAGTGCCGAATATGCCAATGAAAATAATCCGAAATGATATAACTACAATGGCAGTAGATGTCATCGTAAATGCTGCAAACACAGCATTAAAAATGGGAGGAGGAGTATGCGGGGCCATATTCTCTGCCGCCGGAGCAAAAGAGCTTCAGGAGGAATGCGACAGCATCGGAAAGTGCATTGTGGGAGAAGCTGTAGTCACAAGCGGATACAACCTAACCGCAAAGTACATTATTCACACAGTTGGCCCTGTTTGGAATGGTGGAAGCACTAATGAAGCAAAACTATTGCATAACTGCTATACGAAATCGCTGGCCCTTGCTTGGAAGAAGAAGTGTAAATCTATTGCTTTTCCGCTGATATCATCCGGAATCTATGGCTACCCAAAGGATCAGGCACTTCAGATTGCCATTTCTTCAATCAGTGAGTTTCTAGTAAATCATGATATGATGGTATATCTAGTTGTATATGACAAGAAATCCTATGTAATGAGTGAAAAGCTTTTTTCTGCAATTGAAAAATATATTGATGACAACTATGTTGAGGAACACTTTAAGTATGAAAGCAGAAGAAATATAGAGCCCTACGAATTACAACAAGTTACTAGTATTGTAGATGAGGTTTATGAATCAAATAAAGCTTGCAAAACTATGCCTGCAAAAAAGAAAAAACGCAGCCTTGAGGATGTTATTAATCAACTGGAGGAATCTTTTTCGCAAATGCTGCTGAGGCTTATTGATGAAAAAGGAATGACAGATGTAGTAGCTTATAAGAGAGCAAATATAGACCGCAAGCTGTTTTCTAAAATCCGAAGTGGTAAAGGATACAACCCCAGCAAGGTAACAGCTATAGCTTTTGCCATCTCTCTTGGACTGAATTTGGATGAAACCCGTAATCTACTGAATAAAGCTGGATACACATTGTCTCATAGCAATAAGTTTGATGTAATTATTGAATATTTTATCGAAGAAGGCAACTACAATATCCATGAGATAAACGAGGCCTTGTTTGCCTTTGACCAAGCTCTGCTTGGAGCATAATTGTCGCTTTTAAAGCGACCAACTAATATCTTAAATTTGTTATCCTTTAAATATCAAAGTAGTGGAGGCGTAATGATTGATAATCTTTACGTGCTTACAAGGAGGGTAACAAAATGAAAACAAACATAACAGAATTAGTATTCATACTGGATAAAAGCGGTTCAATGTCAGGACTTGAGAGTGATACCATCGGGGGCTATAATGCAATGCTTAAAAGACAGCAGGAAGAGCAGGGGGAAGCCATTGTCACCACAGTATTGTTTGATGACGATTATGAACTTCTTCACGACAGAAGCAACATTAAAGGTATTCGTCCAATCACAGAAAAGGATTATTTTGTTGGAGGATGTACAGCACTTCTGGATGCCATAGGAAAGACCATTCATAAGATTGGAAACGCACAGAAGCACACCAGTGAGGAGCATCGTTCAGATAAGGTGATGTTCGTAATCACCACAGATGGAATGGAAAACGCCAGCTGTGAGTATACCTATGAAAAAATAAAGAATATGGTTGAGAGGCAGAAAGAAAGATTCGGTTGGGAATTCATTTTCCTGGGAGCCAATATTGATGCAATTTCTACAGCTGCAAAATTTGGTATTGGATCTGACAGAGCAGCCAATTATAATGCTGATAGCGAAGGCACGAAATTGAATTATGAGGCAGTAAGCCATGCTGTCAGCGAACTTCGTGCCAGTAGAACAATTACTGAGAGTTGGAAAGAAAAGATTGATGAAGACTTTGCACACCGGAGTAAGAATGGGAGGGAGAGTATTGTCCGCAATCGGGACTAATAAAAATGATTATAAGGGATATTTTTCCTACTATTGACAAAGATATAAATGAATTAGATAAACTAATTAAAGCTTAAAATATTTTTCAGCTTTATGAGGAGGAATTAAAAGTGGGAAAGAATTTTCCAGAAGGTTTTTTATGGGGAGGCGCAGTAGCTGCTAACCAATGTGAGGGCGCCTATAATGAGGATGGCAAAGGTTTATCAATACAGGATATAGCGCCAAGAGGCATAATGGGACCAATTACAGAGGAACCAACAGAAGATAATATGAAACTGATTGGTATAGATTTTTATCACAGGTACAAAGAAGATATTAAATTATTTGCCGAGATGGGCTTTAAAACCTTTAGAACTTCTATTGCTTGGTCTAGAATATTCCCAAATGGTGATGATTCAGAGCCAAATGAGAAGGGACTGCAATTCTATGATAATTTATTTGATGAATGTCTAAAGTATGGAATTAAGCCACTGGTTACAATTTCACATTATGAGACGCCTCTTGCTCTGTCTAAAAATTATGATGGTTGGGTAAATCGTAAGTTAATTGGATTTTATGAGAATTATGCAAGAACAATTTTTGCTAGATATAAAGACAAGGTAAAATATTGGCTTACTTTTAATGAAATTAATTCAGTATTGCATCAGCCTTATTTGAGTGGTGGTATATTTACGGATAAAGAAAAGCTGACAAAGCAAGATTTGTATCAAGCAATTCATCATGAATTGGTAGCAAGCGCACTTGCGGTTAAGATTGGCCACCAAATTATACCAGATGCAAAATTTGGATGCATGATACTTGGTACGCCAAATTATCCGCTGACTTCTCATCCAAGCGATGTACTTGAGGCTTTGAAGCAAGATAGAGAAATTCTATATTTTACAGATGTTCAAGCAAGGGGAGCATATCCTAGATATATGGATAGATACTTTAAAGAAAATAACATTAAAATTCAAAGATCACCAGAAGATGAAGAGATACTTAAAAACACTGTAGACTTTATTTCCTTTAGCTACTATATGAGTTCTTGCGCCACAGCAGATCCAGAAAAGAAAAAACCAGGAAAGGGAAATATTATTTCAGGTGTTCCTAATCCATATCTTGAAGCTTCAGAATGGGGATGGCAAATAGATCCACAGGGCTTACGCTATATTCTTAATATTTTATATGATCGCTACCAGAAACCTTTATTCATTGTAGAAAATGGTTTAGGTGCTGTTGATGAGCTAGTAACAGATGAAAATGGAAATAAAACAGTAATGGACGATTATAGAACCAAATATTTAAATGATCATTTAGTTCAGGTAGCTGAAGCCATAGAAGATGGTGTAGAGGTGATGGGATATACTACCTGGGGATGTATTGATCTTGTTAGTTTTACAACCGCAGAACTTAAAAAGCGTTATGGCTTCATCTATGTAGACCGCAATGATGATGGAGCAGGGACCTTGGAAAGATATAAGAAGAAGAGCTTTCATTGGTATAAAGAAGTAATTAGAACAAATGGGAAAAGCTTAGTATAACAATTCCAAGATTTTAAGATAATAAACAAAGCGTAAAGCAGTTGGAAGGGGAATAACCAACTGCTTTTTATTTTTTTGCTGTATATTATACTAGTCTGCATCTACACCTATGTGGGAGATTGCTCCAATCTCCTTAAATTTTATTATAGATGCTTCTGACAAAAATTATCTACAACTAGTTAACTAGTTTTATATATAAATATTTATATAGTTAACTTGTTAACTAGTTGAGATGTAAAGGAGAAGGGCTGATTGCTAGATAAATTGGCTGTACTTATTGAGCTCAGCACTCTATCATTGGCAGATGTGATTATTATATAATATAAATAATAATAAATAGCTTAAGATGTAAATACTTTATGATAGGAGACTAAACACATGAACCTTTTAATCATTGGTGATATACATGGATGTTATTATACTTTTCAAGAATTATTGGATAAATTTTGGGATAGTGAAAAAGAGTTGTTGATTCAGGTTGGAGACATAATAGATAGAGGGAAATTTTCGCCTGATGCAGTAAGTTACTGCAAAAAACTATCATTAAAATTCCCTAATAACGTTATATTTCTCAAAGGTAATCATGAATTTGAAATAATTGAGCATTATTATAATGGACCAAATGAGAATTGGTTGAGGCAATGTGGAAAAGAAACTATAAAACAATATGAAAATACACAGGTTAATATAGAAGAAGATATAAGGTGGTTTTCAAAAATGCCCCTATATTGGAGTAATGAAAAAGTCTTTGTAAGTCATGCTGGTATTGCAAAAGACTGCATAAACCCACTTGATGAAACAAATCAGCGAAGTGTTCTTTGGAATAGAGATGAGCTAAAAAATATTGGAAAATTGCAAGTGATAGGGCATACTCCTTGTAAAGAAGATGAGCCTTTTTATGATGAAAAAAGTAATACATGGAATATTGATACAGGCTCAGGATATGGTGGGAATTTGACAGCATTACGATTAAGTATTGAAGGTAACTTGCTAGAAATTATAAAAATTAAGACATTAAAAAAGGACAGTCTTA
The DNA here is from genome assembly GCA_029239905.1 of Clostridia bacterium. Taxonomy (GTDB): domain Bacteria; phylum Bacillota; class Clostridia; order Lutisporales; family Lutisporaceae; genus GWB2-37-7. The sequence goes on along the minus strand of JARBUB010000075.1, from coordinate 1,166 downwards.
TATAGATATATTTTAACAATGAGGAGAACATTATGCATGAAACAGAGGTAAAAGGTATTTTATCAGCTCAAAATGGAATAAATATATACCGCGGCTGTACTCATGGCTGTATTTATTGCGATTCTAGAAGCAAATGCTATCAGATGCATCATGATTTTGAAGATATAGAGGTAAAGCTTAATGCACCAAAAGTTTTAGAGGATGCCCTGAGAAGAAAAAGGAAAAAATGTATGATAGGCACTGGGGCAATGAGCGATCCATACATTCACTTGGAAGGAAAATTGGGTAACACGCGAAAGTGTATAGAGCTTATTCATTCCTATGGATTTGGACTGGCCATACAGACCAAGTCTGAAAGAATTTTAAGGGATCTGGATTTACTTAAAAAAATTAATGAAAAGACAAAGTGCGTAGTTCAAATGACCCTTACGACTTTTGATGAAGCTTTGTGTAAAATTATAGAACCTAATGTGAGCACTACAAGAGAAAGGTTTAAGGTGCTAAAGATAATGCGTGATAATGGAATTCCTACGGTAGTTTGGCTTTGTCCTATTTTACCATTTATTAATGATACAGAAGAAAATATCCGAGGAATACTTGATTATTGTATAGAGGCCAAAGTACATGGCATTATTTGTTTTGGCATGGGGTTAACCTTAAGAGAAGGAAACAGGGAATATTTCTATAAAAAGCTGGATGAGCATTTTCCAGGAATGAAGGCCCGATATATAGAAAAATATAACTATGCATATCAGCTGCCAAGTCCTAACAATGACAAGTTGATGAATATAATGAAAGAAACCTGTAAATCCCATGGCATATTGTATGATGTTGAAGAATGCTTTAATTATCTTCATAAATTTGAGGAAAGAAATGTACATGAGCAGTTAATGCTGCCTGGACTAGAGCAACTGGGGCTGCATTAGAGTACAGATTTACATTATGGATTATTTTAATTATGGCAACGAGCATACTAAGTGTTACTATATATTTCTACTAAAATTTATAATTTGAATTTGTTTACCTTATTCTAGTTTTGGTTAAGTTGTATTATAATAAATATAGCTATAAGAAGACTAAATCAAAAGGTGGGACATAAATGAAGAATGTAAAGTTAGTAATTTTTGATATGGATGGACTCATGTTTGATACCGAAAGAGTGGCAC
>JARBUB010000338.1 GCA_029239905.1 Clostridia bacterium | reverse complement strand
CTTTGCAGTAATCAATAATCCTTCAATACCTTTAGGTAGACAAATACGATATGGTATAGAAGTCGGTTTTTCTCCCGTACGGAGCGGAAGATAACCAAGGCGTGCAATCCATGAAGCATTAATGCCATGCGGATCACAGTCAGTCATTGCGATGGAAATAACATCCTGAAATTTATTTTCCATTAAAATATCTGCAATATTCAGCTCATAGTCGCCCTCTATTCTTCTTGACTCCCTTACCGTTAGGAGTGGACAGAAATCATAACTGTCCCCCATCTCATGTCCTACACATATTCCCCTGACCACATCTGTCATCCTTCTAGTATCAATTACACCTAGATCCAAAAATGTTCCTTTAACATATCCGTTGTGGTTAAAGGTCTGCACAATTCCATCCCTAGGAGCTCCATATGAATAATACGCTCCTGCTAATGCTGCTATATCTCCATCACCAGTGGCATCAACAACAATTTTACAGTTTATCATACTGAGACCATCGGAATTCGCTATAATAATACCTTTAATATAATTATCCTGCATAACAGTACCTACTGCTTTGGTTCCAAGGTAAACAGAAATATTGCTATTCTTCATATCATACATATAGGCCATCATCTTACTTTCAATATGTGTATAATCCGCATTGGTAGTAATTTTTTGTCCTATAGAAACTACTTGCTGATCGATAATAGTATTAAATCCTCCACGATAGCCATGATAATAAGCTTTTACACCGCCAACAGTTTTAGTTCCTCCAAGCCCATAGAAGTTTTCAATTAGAGCAACCTTTGCCCCCATGCTGGCAGAAGCAATAGCTGCCGGCGCACCTGATGTTCCACCTCCCCCAACAACGATGTCATAGCTTCCTGTTTCAGGTATATTTCTAACTCTACTTACATCAAAGGAAAATAGGGTGATTCCTAATTTTTCATGCTCATCCTCTTTTAATAAAGAAGTATCTAATATATTTTCTGCATTTCCTGTAAGAATCATATAGTTTCCATTTACAACAGGTTCTTCTTGTTTCAAGGATTTTATGGCAGCGGTCTTTCCGATATCTTTTGCAATATTGTAGGCTTCCATCAACTCATCGCAGTCTGGCTTTGAGCTCAAAAGTCCTTTTTTTCTAAATACAAATAAATTGCTACAGTTTTCCAGTTCTATACTATTTGATCCTGTATATGAAGCACTCTCAAAATTAAATATTTGTGGCATGTACAACTGAGCTGAAGTCTGCATAAGAAAAGCGTCTTTAAAGGTATATGTATTCTTAAGATATTCAGCAAGAAGCATGGTTTTATGCCTTGCTTCTATCTCCATATGCAGCTGTTCAGAGAATGTTCCATCGGAAATGTCAAACTGCATTGCAAATTCCACAAAGTACTGGTCCTTTTTATTTGCTCCTTGATGCAGCTCTATAATATTTTCATATATACCAAGCTCCTCAGGAATACACATATGCAAACTATCAGGATTAGTCACCTTAAAATATTCAATAGACCTTCTCACAATTATTTTTTTGCTATATACTTTCAAGTCTGCACCGCAGAATCTTGCAGTCCTTCTATTTTCTGTAGCATCAATAATTGTCTTTGTCCAAATTACCTTCAAACCATTTTTCGTTCCAATTAATACCCCGGCGGCTGATTTTCCCTTTGCAATAACTCCAACAATCTCTGACATAAACAGCACTGTAATATGATTTTCCAGCAGTGATTTTAAAAGATTTTTCTTGATTTGTCCAATTAAAAGAGGCACTTCCGCCTTTGATACTCCATTTTCGCAGCTACAGCTTTTTCCATTTAAAAAAATACTTTTCACGTCTTCATTTATATTTTCATAGCCTTTAAGATTTATCCATGGTCTTAACTTAGCTGTAATCTCATTTCCTAAAAATGTTCCCGGTTCTATAAGTGTAACCCTTGCTCCTTCCCTAGCAGCACTTATAGCCGCTAAGCAGCCGTATATACCTCCTCCGGCTATAGTAACATCAGATATTTTATACATAAAGCACCCTCCTTAAACATTTTATAGAATTATTCAAAAATGTTTAAACCTATATTATTTTTATACACAAGGGAAGCCTCTACTATATAAAAGCTTCCCATGTGTTCTATTTCGCTATCTGCAAATACCGTTTATACCACTCATTTATTTCCTTTGTACTGGTATCTCCCCCAGCTTCCTTCCATTTCTTTACATAAGCATCTATAGATGATATAGGTTCTGCACCTGCAACAACCTTGACCATATAATCAGAAGTCATCTGGTTAAGGGTAAGTTCATTCTTTGTAAAGTTAGGTACATTAGTGGCCAGTATTGTAACGTCTAGCTTTGAATACTTACCAACTCCCTGCTGAAGCTGCATAAAAGTATCATATGTTCTCATATCCCTCTGGAGCCTTGCTATCCAATATTTTGCATATGCCTCTTCATCAGTGCCTGTAAGATAGTAGTATGCACTTCCAAAATCTTCATTAAACTTTGGCAGAATTGAAGAATATA
>JARBUB010000074.1 GCA_029239905.1 Clostridia bacterium | reverse complement strand
AGTAGGCGATAGCATAGCTCCGGGCGTACCAGTAATGATTCCGCTAAAAAATAAAAGTATGAGGTTGGTACTTAAATCGGGCAATTTCGGGCAGAAGGATTTCTTTATAAGAGCTATAAACAAAACCAAGGAGAATATAAATGGTTAATCTTGATACGAAATATAAAGATGCTATATGGATTGCTAAAAGCTTGTTTGAAAGAGGTAAAGTAAGCGGCTCATCGGCAAATATGAGCTTTCTTCATGAAGGAAATATTTATATAACCGGCAGTGGAACTAGCTTTGGAGTTTTAACCGAAAAGGATTTTTCTGTTGTAAATATGAAGGGTGAGCATATTAGCGGCATACAGCCCAGCAAGGAGCTTCCTCTTCATAAAATCTATTATGAAAAGAATACTTCAATACAAGCTGTAATTCACACCCACAGCTTCTACGCTACAATATGGTCATGCTTAAACCATGAGAATACAAAGGATGCGATACCATCATATACCCCTTATTTAAAAATGAAGTTGGGCACCGTTGGTCTAATTCCATATGCAAAGCCAGGCTCTCAATTGCTCTTCAATATTTTTGCTGAACGTGTCAATGATAGTGATGGGTATCTTTTACAAAACCATGGACCCCTCGTTGGGGACAAGGATTTAATGGCTGCTTTTTACTGTTTGGAAGAATTGGAAGAGAGCGCAAGAATAGCTTGGGAGCTTAGAAATGAGGATATTGACGTGATAGAATAGTTGGAGCGATATGTGCCAGGCACCAGGATATCAGGATTTGAGCAAGATACCAATCAACAGACTAAGAATTTGACTTCCTAGTCTGTTTTTTTTGATGCTTTTCTGATACAAGAATGAATTTGAAGGATTTTGCATTTATTTAAAGAATAGAACATACTATTCTATTAACCTTAAGATATTTAAGAAATATCGAGAGATTAAAGCATTGCTTATATATAAAACTAAAGGTTTAAAATTGTTTTAGCATTCATATTCTTACTTTCTGCATTAAGTCTGCTTACCAGTGGATCATTTTTTTTGATACAGAAATATCTATTTAGGATTGAACTTATACAAGAATATAGTTTTTGGCAGTTTTCTCTATACATACTTGGATATGGGGCTTCACCCAATGTGGATATTGGTATGCAGCTTCTGCTTGGAATCATTGGAATTATTATGATCTCATTATTATCTGCATTTCTTACTGTTAACTTATTTAGACGTGCCAAGGATGTTTTAATAAGTAATCATATTGTTGTATGGAAGGATAGAAACGGTGAATATTTTGCATCGTTATTAATTGGAAACCAGGGAAAGCCTATATGCAATGTATCTGTTGCAGCACAGCTGTTTGATCCTATGGGTGAAACTAAAAATATAGAGAACAATTCTTTTACTAAGCCAATTATAATAAGAAATCTGTTAAAATAGGAAGCTTTATGTATGAATATTTTCAAGATGCATTAAGAAATGACGGCTTGATGCAATTATATGTTTTGGTTTCTTTTGTTGATACCGACACAGGTCAAGAAAGCATTATTTGCAAGGAATATAAATATAGCAATGTTGCTGTTGTTAATAGGGAAAAGGGTTTTATATATCCTGAAAGCAATTTTAATGTTAAGGGGAATATTGATTTAAAGAATAGAAAAAGTATGGTATGGAAGCAGTTTAAAGATGTTGTAGGGGATAGAACATCTCAGGAAAAACTTCACAATTTTATCTGTGCGAATGTAACTAAAATAGATATGCAAGGCGTAATTCCTATTGTTGAAAATGGGGACCTTAGAGCCATCCGTATTATACATGAGCTTCAACAGGATAAAGAGATACAAGCTATGACTGTTGCTGTTAATTTTAACAAACTGAATAAAAATCTTTCAAATCCGAGTTTTATAATGGCACTGATTCAGTTTTTACCTTTTAATAATTGGGGACCCTATTACGATAAAAACTATAGATTAGAGTTTGATATATCTTCTTCGCTTGACATAACATCCGTACAATTAGAAATAAAGGATAAGATGAAAAACAAGATTTTTGATAAGACACTAGCTACTTCAGAAGAAGTAGTACATTATTCTTTTTATTTACGTGAAATGGGCAGTATAGAAAAGTGGATGGAGGTTCACGAACTGTGTTTCATTGTTTTCAGTCATTCTATATCGAAGCCTAAAGGAACATTTACAGTTAAAGACTTAAAATTAGTGGAGTCAAATGAACTAAAGTAGTATATTTTTAGAAAAAAGGTGCCAAGCATCAGGATATCAGGATTTGGGTAATAGAACAAAAACAGACTAAGAATAGTAATTCTTAGTCTGTTTATTTTGCTCAAGTTTATAGCATTTGGGATAATGAATTTGCTGTTTCAAGATCTGTGATAAGTACATTGATCAGACTGCCTCTCACAGCGCCCATTATGGCGGAAAGCTTTTCAGGACCGCTGCCGACACCAATGCGGAGAGGGATTTTTTTAAAGCTGTCGAAATCTATGGCCAGCACACGATCATTGATACCGCTTTCGATTATTTTTCCATTTATATCAAAATAATGCGTGCATATCTCGCCCACTGCGTTTTTGCTCTGCAGAATATCATACTCTGTCTTTGATATGTATTTTTTCTGCACAAATGCCGATTTGCTAGACATGTCTCCAATACCAACCAGGGCTACGGTACAAGCCTTCATGGTATCATAGACGCGGGAAAAGAAGCTTTCCTTCATCAGTGAATCGCGGAGCTCCTTGTTTCCCAAAATAATGGGAGCGTACATGAAACAAGGTTTTGCATTCAAGATCTCTGAGGAATGCCTTACAATGTAATCCGAATTAATATGTGCTTCCTCTGCATTAAGTCCGCCAACAAGCTGTGTAACAGTAAGGTTTATCCTATTAATAGGCTGCAGATTATTCACAAGAGAAGATAATGCTCTACCTCTGGAAAAACCTATGATATCGTTATCCTTGATGACACGCTCAAGATAGGAAGAAGCTGCTGCACCAAGAGATTCATTGATCTCACCATCAGAATTATTAACAATGATTATTTCATTGAGCTCCAAAGAGGTTTCCAATTGTATTTCCAATTCTACATTCTGGTGCTCATATTCCTGTATAACAATCCTCACGATTCCTGTCTCCAAACACTTCTTAAGAATTCGATTAACTCTTTGCCGGGACATGGACATTTTTTTTGCTATATCATCCTGGGTCATACCAAGTCTGTAATAGTAATGTGCAACCTTGGTATATTCATTTCTGGTATTTGATTCTTGCATAATATCACCCGCTAATTATGTTAAATTTTTCCATATAATTATATCACCTTATAAATTCTATGTATAGTACATAGTTATATGCCCCAGCTTCTCTTAAGGTTACTTCCGTTATTGATTGCGTCTGTTCAATTTCTGGTAAGTCCAATAATAATATTTATGTTACAAACGATCATATTATGAACATTTGTAACATAGATATTATTATAATTTGGTTATCTTATGGTAGAAGTAAGCAGGCAGTATGGAAACAAAAGTGATTTGAGGTATTTAATAGGATACAAATATAAGCTGACAAGAAGAAAAGGAGTTGATACAGCATGGCTAACAAAACACATCGTTTAAATCACATATTCAGAGAGGATAAGAAAACATTCATCATGGCGATGGATCATGGAAACGGCTTTAACGTTCTTCCTGCGATGAAGTATCCTGGCAAAATCATCAGCGAGGTTGCAAGGGCAGGTGCAGATGCTTTTTTAGCAACGGTTGGACTTGCAGATAAATTTGCAGAAGATTTTCATGGAAGAGGCATTATACTGAGGCTTGACGGTTCCTGTTCATTCTTAGGCTCAAAGGATAAGCCGCTTCAAACTGTAGTAAGTATCGAGGATGCAATTCGCCTCGGTGCAGATTCTGTAATCAGCATGGGATTTCCCGGTTCTAAATGGGAAGATCAAATATTGGGAGATTTATCAAGAAATATTCATGAGTGCAATAAATGGGGCATTCCATTAACAGCGGAGATGCTTCCAAGAGGCTTTGAAGGTGGAGAAGACTGTCGGACTCCTGAAAACATAACCTTTGCATGCCGCATGGGTGCTGAAATGGGTGCAGATATTATAAAAACTGAATATACCGGTGACCCTGATACCTTTAAGGAATTGTGTGAAAGTGTATATGTACCGGTAGTAATATTAGGAGGCAGCAAAAAAGTATCTGAAGAAAAGCTTCTTATGGATATTAAAAACGCTATCAGCGTAGGTGGAGCAGGTATAGCAATGGGAAGAAACATTTGGAATCATGAGGATCCAGCTAGATACGCAAGTGCCATAGCAAGGCTTATCCATGAAGATTGCAGTGTAGAAGCAGCACTTAAAGAACTAAATAAAAAGTTCTAGGAGGCAAATTATGAATAAAATATACAAAGTAGCGCTCATCTCTGATGAGAGAAAAATAGAAATTGTTGAAAAAACGTTACCACAGCCTGAGAGCAATCAGGTTCTTGTGAAAATTGACAGCTGCGCTATTTGTACACTTGAGCAGCGAATTTTCAGCGGGGTCATGAAGCGTTATCCCTTTGCGGGGGGGCATGAGGCTGCAGGCATAATAGTTGAAGTTGGCAAAAATGTAAAAAACCTTAAGGCAGGCGATAAGGTTGCAACAAGAATGCTCACAAGCTGCGGCCAGTGTTACTATTGCAGAAACGGTCATGAAAATCAGTGCGTAATCTCCTATAAGGCGGATATCCACGAAGGAATCGGTGGACCGGGTGGTCTTGCGGAATATATGATGCTCGATGCAAAGACGCTTTATAGAATGGCTGATGATTTGGATTTGAGCCATGCAGCACTATCAGAGCCGCTAGCCTGCTGTGTGCACAGCATAAACAATGCTAACATTGAGCTTGGCAACGATGTCGTTGTTATTGGCGTCGGAATCATGGGGGCGTTCCACATTCAACTTGCGAAGATGAGAGGTGCACGGGTCATCGCCTGTGAGGTTGATGAAGCTCGCCTTGAAGTAGCAGAAAAAATGGGTGCTGACATCCTGGTTAACTCAAAAGAGGGTAACACAATTCAGAAGGTTAAGGAGCTTACAGAGGGGAGAGGTGCCGATGTGGTGTTCTGCACCGCCGCACTTACACAGCTTGCAGAAGACAGCATTCAGATGGTCGGTAAGGTGGGACGTGTTGTAATGTACTCATCCTTTCACCCCGACAAGCCCATTGAGTTAAACGTCAACAGCGTACACTCGAAGGAGATGAACATTACTGGCGCAGTAAATGCCAATACACGAGATTTTTTAGTGGCAACAAAGCTGCTTTCAAACAAGATGATTGATCCATCATTGCTTATATCTGAAGTTGTAGCATTTGAAAATATTGAATACGCTTTTGAGCGTGCAATCGACCCGAAGACATATCGTGTTGTTGTAAAAATGTAGATGTTTGGTAAAAAAAGGGTGGCTTTACAAAGTACTTAAGGGCTAAGCGCAGTAAATATGCGTTTACCGATATATGTCAAGTCTATATGGAGAAATGGACAGCACATGTAGCTACATAGTAAAACTCAGGAATCATAACAAAATTATAAGAAAAGAGGAGAGGTTTTATGTCAAACAATCAAAACGGCAAACTTGGTTTACTCGACAGCTCGACTATTCTCATTGGCGGCATGATAGGAAGCGCAATTTTTTCTCTTTCAGGTATTACAATTCTGAACGCCGGTCCTGCTTCGATATTATCTTGGATTGTGGCAGCTGCAATACTCTTTGCATATGGTCTCCAAACAGCTGAACTTTCAACAATTTATCCACATTCAGGCGGCATATTCGTATTCCCGGCAAAATCATTAGGCAGCAATGAAAAGCAAGGTCGCCTCTGGGGTTGGATTTCAACCTGGGCATACCTCTTCGGCTGCTGGGCAGGCGCCGCTTTCTCGGCAATCTATGTCAGTATTTATCTTGGTGTTGGCTTCCCGGCTTTCGGCAAATACCAGGTTCCCATTGCAATAGCTGCAGTTGTTATCTGCGGTCTTTTAAACATCGTTAAATTTGCAGTTACTGGTAAGGCTAATACATTACTGACATTTGGTCTTGCGGGCACTATGATTATATTCATTGTTGTTGCGCTGTTTAGCGGACAATGGGATGCAAGCATGTTAACTCCATTCTTCTCTCAGGGTGCTGAAGGTACATGGGGCTTCATGGGTGCTATTCCGATTGCAATGGTTGCTTATGGCTCAATCGTAGCAGTTGCATTTATGGTAGGAGAAATTAAAGACCCCAGTAAGACAGTTCCAAAGGCTATGTCAATTGCTATGCTCGTAGTTGTTACTCTCTATGTTCTCGTTATGGTTACAGTTCTGGGTCTTGTTTCTTCTGAATTCTTGCAAAATAATCAAGGTATGGCTTATATTCCGCTGTATGCGGCAGCATTCACAAAGTTGGCAGCTATTCCATGGCTGACAAAGCTCATCTCTATTTCAGCAGTTTTGGCACTCATAACAACAATACTTGTAGTTATGGCTCTGGCAGCTCGTGCACTGCAGGCTTCTGCTATAAGCGGCATTTTGCCAAAGTTCCTTGCAAAGAACAATGAAAAGACCGGTGTTCCAGTAAATGCACAATTAGTTGTAATGCTCATTGTTGGCGCAATTGCTGCTTTCCCGAAGCTTACAAATCTAATCGTAAACCTTGGCTCACTTTGCAATGCTATTGTCGTTGCTATTGTTTGCTTGACAATCATTGCGGCTCGTAAGAAGAACCCATCAGTTCTCAATAGCTTTAGGGCTCCCGGAGGAGATATTCTTCCAATTGTAACCTTCATCGTTATCATCGCTGCGTACATCCCAGGCATTCTTAGTGGCGGTTGGCAGCTTTGGGCATGGACAGCTGGTTACTTTTTAGTGGGTATGATTTTTTACTCCATGGGTATAAAGAAGCTCGATGAAGGTAAAAAACTCGAAATATAAATGGTCTATTGTCTATCCCCTAAATAGAACTCTTTCATTCCGCCATGCGGGTAATCTGCATGGCGGAATGACTAAATATGGAAAAGGAGGGAGCTTGATGTGAAGTATTTTGATGGGAAAGATTTTAGTATGAGCAATACTTGTGTTGCTTTTGGAAGATTTGACGGTATTCATATTGGTCATCGCGCTGTTATCGACAAATTACTTGATATATCTGTGCAGGGACTTACTTCGGTTATTCTGAGCTTAGAGTATGAAGAAATACTGTTGCAGAAGAAAAAGATTCTTTCTACCGAGGCAGAAAAACAATATCTTTTGAGTAAGAATGGTCCAGAAGTGATGATTTCATATAAAATTGATGAGCAGAATAAGGACACTTCAACCGAGCGCTTCATCAAAGAAGTCTTGGTGGATCAGTTGGGCGCAAAGGTCATTGTTTCAGGCAAAGACGATAGCAATATCAATGTGCTGCGAGGGTGTGCACAAAAATATGACTATAGACTAGTTGAATGTAACACGGTACTTGCGGATGGAGAGCCTGTTACATCAGAACGTATTGTAAAGGAGCTTGCAGAAGGTACTCTCCAAAAGGCAAATGAGCTGCTTGGACATCCATACTTGCTAATGGGGAAAGTTATGCATGGCAAGGCACTTGGAAGAACGGTCGGTATGCCGACAGCCAACCTTGATTTCAGTCAGCATAAACAGCTGCCTGTATACGGCGTTTTTGGAACGCTTTCGGAAATTGACGGAAGAAACGTAAAGGGACTTACCAATATCGGTCAGCGTCCATCGGTTGACAATTATAATTATGTTACGATCGAGACTTTCCTGCTTGATTACTCAGGTGATTTATACGACAAGACAATTGCTCTTGAAATTTATGTATATATCAGAGGCGTGAAAAAATTCAACAATATTGCCGAGGTAAAGGCACAGGTCAATATGGACATTGAATCAATCAGGGACTTTCTATATTTAGCTTGAATTATTATTGGCAAAAGGGGGAATGTGATTTGGATCCGTTACTGTTTGTAAAGAAGGAGCCCTACAAATTATATATTAATGGTCAGTTTATAGCTTCCGAATCAGGGAGAACCTTTGATGTTGTTAACCCGGTGGATAATCAACCATTTGCAACAGCATACAAAGGTGGCGCTAGAGATGTAAAAAAAGCAATACTTGCTGCGCGGCAAGCATTTGATAAAGGACCTTGGAGTAAAATGTCAGCGAAAGAAAGAAGCAAGCTGCTGGTAAAAGCGGGTCAGATCCTTGCCAAAAGAGTGGAGGAATTTGCCGCAATTGAGACGCTGGAATGCGGAAAGCTTTATATGAGTGCATTGTATTATGAAGCACAGATGAGTATAGATGCTTTTGAATATTTTGCAGGTAAAGCTCGCTGCCTTGAAGGGAAGGTTGTTCCCTGTGAAGAGGGACATTTGAACTATGTGCTTTGGCAGCCTTGCGGAGTGGTAGGTGAGATCCTTCCCTGGAATGGACCATTCATGATGGGCTGTCAAAAAATATGCGCAATACTTGCAGCAGGTAATACGGTGATCATCAAGCCGTCCTCATGGGCTTCCCTAAGTATGCTGCTCATTGCAGAGGTATTTCATGAAGCCGGTTTCCCTGCAGGTGTCGTAAATGTTGTTACAGGATCAGGAGATGAAGTTGGGGATGAGCTTGTGAGGAGCCCCCTGGTTGATATGGTGTCAATGACGGGTGGGACGGAAATAGGTAAGCATATCATCGGCAGATCCAGAGACACTGTGAAGGACATCGCATTGGAATTGGGAGGCAAAAGTCCTAACATTGTTTTTGACGATGTCAATGTGGATGAGGTTGTCAAATGGGCAAGATTTGGTTTCACACTGAACTCGGGACAGGTCTGCGTATCCGGTACGAGATTGATACTTCACAGGAATATTTATGAAGAATTTATAACCAAATTAAAGATAGAATGTGAGAAACTGGTGCCCGGCAGCGGGTTTGATTATGAAAAGGGTGTGAATTTCAACACCTTAATCTCAAGAGAGCATGCAATAAATGTATGGAATTATATTGAAAATGGAAAGTCGGAGGGTGCAAGGGTAATTATGGGTGCGGAACCATATGCAGATCCTGAACTCTCAAAAGGCAATTTTGTCCCACCGACAATCTTTGCAGATGTAACACCGGATATGACAATATTTCAGGAAGAGATATTCGGTCCTGTTCTCTGCATAATACCCTTCGAAACTGAGGAAGAAGCAATTGAAATTGCCAATGCAACGAAATACGGACTGGCTGGAGCTGTGTTCACAACGAACATCAAACGGGCGCTGAGAGTTGCGGAGAAGATAAAAGGCGGGCAAATCTATGTTAATACATATTTCAGCAAGGGTATGATAGAATCACCCGGTACAGGCTGGAAGGAAAGTGGAATTGGAATAGCCGGTATACAAAAGTATATGGTATCAAAGACCATTTTTATTGATATGATAGATGGCAGCATACCACCGGCATAAGCTTATCCCAATCTAAGGAGAAGAAAAAGCGATTGAAAGGAGTGGTCTTTTTGGCTGTTCTCAAAGCAGTACACTATATCAATCAATTCTATGCAGGTCTTGGCGGAGAAACAATGGCAGATGTAGGTCTGTGTATTCTGGAGGAAAAGAAAGGACCTGCGATAGGACTGGAGAAGCTCTGGAATGGTGAGATGGAAGTAGTAAAGATCATCGTCTGCGGAGACAATTTCATTAATAATGATGATAACTTTCAAGGTATCATTCCAGATATCAAGGAGATTATAAATCAAGTAAAACCTGATGTGTTCATTGCTGGACCGGCATTTAATGCAGGTCGTTACGGGGTCGCCTGTGCAAAGCTGTGTGACTATATTAGGAAGGAGCTGGACATACCCAGTGTAACAGCCATGTGGCATGAGAATCCGGCGGTGGATATGTATGTCAAAGATAATTATATTGTGTCCACCAGTGAAACCGCTGTCGGTATGACAAAATCTCTGCCCTCGCTGGCAAAGCTCGCTCTCAAGCTTGCAATGAAACAGCCTATAGGTCCTTCGAGATTTGAAGGATATCTGCGGACTGGACATAGATATAACGAATACCACGAAAAAATAGGAGCTGAAAGAGTCGTCGATTTACTGCTTAACAAGCTCAATAATAAGCCATATGTGACTGAGATACCTCTAAGGGGTTTTGAGGTAGTGCCACCAGCTTCAAAGGTAACAGAACTCAAGGATGCAATCATTGCGTTGGTCACTACAGGAGGTCTCGTGCCGATGGGCAACCCTGATAAAATAAAGCAGGCATTTGCAGTAAACTATGGCAAGTATGATATTGAAGGTGTAGACTCGCTAAACAAGGGCATATATGAATCGATTCACGGTGGCTATGATACTACTTTTGCCACCAATGACCCTCATCGACTTATCCCCCTGGATGAGATGAGAACGCTGGAGAAGGATGGAGTAATAGGTGGGATCTATAAATATTTCTTCACAACCTGCGGGGTAGGAACTAATATTGAAAGCAGTAAGGATATGGGAAGAAGGATAGCAGTTGAACTGAAAAATGCAGGTGTAAGTGCCGCTATACTGACGTCCACCTGAGGAACCTGTACGCGTTGCTGTGCAACGATAGCAAAGGAAATGGACAGAGTCGGGCTCCCCAATGCGCATATAACAGCCTTTACATCCATAGCTGTTAATGTAGGGGCAAACAGAATAGTATTCGGTGGTGATTTTACCACCCCTGCCGGTAATCCCGAGCTTCCTCTGGAAAGAGAAAAGGCATACAGACGAAAAATACTGCTGAAGGCACTGGATGCAATAACACAGGGGGTACCAAGTCCTACCATATTTGCAGTTGATGAAAGCAGGGAGGGATAAGAAATTGAAGTTGATAAGACAGTATTTTAATATAAAGGATGTATTATGGGGTGGCAGAACATCCCTGTCAGATGGCATTCTAACTATTTGCAAACAGGATCTGAAGGAGCAGTTCAGAACACTTTTCAAAGCAGTAGAGGATATTGACTTTGAAATTGTAAAGCCGGGTGAAAACACACGTATTATCCACCTGCTGGATACTCTTCAGCCTATGTATAAGGTAAAGGGTAACGGGATGCAGTATTCCGGTTTTTTCGGAAGTCCGATTACAGTTGGTGAGGGTGTGACAAATCTACTTAAGGGGATTACTGTCATGGAGAGTGCAGCACTGCCATGGGAAGAGTCAAGTGCAAGCAGTGGTTTGCTTTATCCCCGTGATGCCATCATGGATATGGCAGGACCTATAGCAGACTTCACACCTTTTAGAGATACCTTGAACCTTGTCATTCTATATAAGCTGGCAAAGAATAAATCGTCAATAGAGTATGATAAGGATATACGTCTTATTGCAATTAAGATATCTACTTATCTTGCTTCACTGACAAAGGAGCTGGTACCAGATGAAAGCATCTGCTACACCATTGATGAGATCAATCCTGAGCTGCCTAATGTTGTTCTGGTATGGCAGTGCCAGAACCAAGGACCTTATGCAAATACATTTTTGTATGGTCAAAGCATTGACAATCTTGTACCTACGCTGCTGCACCCCAATGAAATGCTGGATGGCTGCGTAGTAAGCGGCAACTATGTATGGCCTGCCTTTAAGGTGCCAACCTATCTGCATGCCAATCATCCCATCGTTATGGAGCTATACAACAATCACGGAAAAACCTTGAATTTCAGAGGTATAATATTCTGTCGCAGCCACAATCCAAGCAGCTGGCACAAGGTGCGGTGTGCAAACTTTAATGTAAAGCTGGCAAAATATCTGAATGCCAAAGGACTTATCATGGCTTGGGAGGGCGGAGGCAATGCAGCTGTTGACGGCATGCTCACTATACAGTGTGCAGAAAAAAACGGAATCAAAGCGTCTGCCATTACCTTCGAATTCGGTGGAATTGATGGTACGGAAGGCATACTCTTGGTGGATGATGTTCCGGAAGCGGATGCCATTATAAGCGGAGGGTCCATCGAAAAGCATTACAAGCTGCCTGCAGTTGAAAGAGTGGTTGGAGGAGAGGTTCTGAGGTTGAACAAGGAGTCTGGCGGATACTTTCCGCCATCTGATAAGGCTATTGAGTTTGAGAATACCACTCATCTCTACTTGGCTGGAAATCAAACGGGACATAGCAGGCTTTTTGCTGAAGCTTACTGATAAGGATATGGTGCCAGGCACCAAGATATCAGGATTTGATTAAAAGATAATATCATGTGGCATAACAGGCAATACCTAGAGGACTTCGAAACTAAGCTCCTGATAAGGTCAACTCAATAAGAGATAATTGAAACAAGCACCTCTGCCTAAAATGAATATAATTTTCAAATAGGAAGGAAATCATGGCTGCATAAAGAAGATAATATAGTAAAGTCATGGTTGATGAGAGGTGAATGCGTATGAAAATCAAATTAGGCATTATAGGTTCCATAGAGACTATTGATAAAATTAAGAGTGTTCTTGAAGAGTTTAAAGATAAGATTGATGTATATATATATTGTTATCATCACAAAAAAGAAACCATTGAAATGCTGGAAGAATGTCAGAGAAAATCT
>JARBUB010000337.1 GCA_029239905.1 Clostridia bacterium | reverse complement strand
TATGCCCAACCGATATACTTCTCCCAGTATGCAGTAGTGTCATATTCTTTTACCAGGGCTATCATCTTACTGTATTTTTTTGCATATGGAATATATATTAAATTGATTGCATCTTCAGGTAGCTTGATATAGCCGCATAGCTCAAACTCCTTGTCATTGTAATAATAGAAGCCGCTGTAATGAAAGAATACTAGTTTTTTATCGTTTATATACAATTCATTTCTGAGCTTCCTTACTCTGCAATCCTGTATATTCCAACCGGTAGCATTTATACCTACATTTTTAATTATCCTTACTTTATCAAATATTTTTGGCCAGTCATTTACGTACATCTGGTCACTCCACTTTCCGGGCTCTACTGCATTGTAACACCATTCAATGCATTTTTCCCTGAAATATTTAATGCATTCCATGGCATTGCTGTCCCTTTTGAAGCCCATTAAACCTGTATTGAAGATTCCAAAAACAGAATTCAATTTCTTGTTCTCTCCGACAAACCTTTCCAATGCCAAAAGTATAGAGCATTTTTTCAGCTCTGTGAAAATTGGTTCGGGACTGGAGTAAAATACGATGTCGCTGTCCAGCCATACTAAATGCTTAATCTCAGGATAGTTTGCAAACAAATATAAGAATACTGAGCCTTTTGATGTCCATGCGTATTCTTTTTCATTTCTTGTAGATTTTACGGAAGCAAGCTCTTTGTCTTGACTCTCAACAGCAGAAATCGGAATTAAGATTGCCTTTTCCAATTGCATTTTCTCTAGTAATAACTTCGCATCCTCATTCATGCAAATAAAAAAGAATTGAAAATCAGGATCATGTTCTGCCAAAGAATTGTACAGCATCAGCCCTTTGTGAATATAATCTTTACTTACCACTGAGCAATAATTGTGTTTCATTTCATTATCTCCTTTAAATATCTTTGTACCTATTTTAGAATATGCAGCTTCATCTTACGAAGTTACTGTTTAAACTGTACTAGCTAGATCATTCGGTAATCAACAAAAATTAAAGGTCAGAAATTAATTTCTAACCTTTTGAGCTGTCATTCAATTTTTCATACAGTAAACAAGGTCTATTTTCTTTAGCTGAGCAGCCTGCTCAAGAATCCGTAGCCCTAACTCTCCGCCTCAGACGAAAGATGTCATGTAGACAGTGGGGAGTTCTTTTTACTTCTCCTTTATACTACAACACATTAGTGCAGTTCCACCTTTAATAGTAATGATAATTCTCTTGGAAAAAGTCCAGAATCTTGAATTTCAAGTTTTGTAGGCTATCATTTCCTTTCTATTCGTTTACCAGCAAACATCGTAGTCAAACACCCTAAATACCCACGAAAACAAACAACTAGACAAGGTAAATCACGATATTTGGACTATATCAAAAAGCTCCATAGAAGCCTCAAACCCAATACTTCCAGCCCTTTAGACATACAACTTACTCTTAAAGAATGCTTTTATGGGGTTCAAGAGGTCGCAGGTTCAAATCCTGTTACCCAGACCATGTTTGAACGTTAAAAGCCAGTAATCTCAATGATTACTGGCCTGTATGTTTATATTAAATTCTCTATATATTACTATTATTATATCAATCAGGTTTTGTAAGATTACGAAGCAAATTTCTATTTCGATAGCTCAACCAATGCTTCTGCATATATTTTTGCAATTTTGAACAGGTTTTCAAGGGTTATGTACTCATCACTTTTATGTGCAAGCTCCACTTCGCCCGGAAACACCGGACCAAAAGCAATTACATTTTTCATTGCACGGGCATAGGTAGCACCCCCTATGACGATGGGTTTGCTCTCATAGTCCTTGGTGTTATTTTTATATACCTTCATTAGTTTTTCCAGCAGACTGTGATCCTTGGGGAAAAATATGGGATCTAATGCGAAAAGCTGCTCCATATTATATCCTGCTGCGGCGAACGCTTGATGAAGAGCATTTATTATTTCATTCGCTTGATATGATATTGGGTATCTGATATCCATAGTAATTTTATAGTCGTCTTCATTCAGTTCTATTAATCCAACATTTAAAGTCATTTTGCCCGACACTTCATCGCAGTAGTTGGCACCGAAAGACTTACGATTATCCTGCAAGCCGATTTTTTCATTATATATTCTAATATGCTCAAATAGTTCATCATCGTCAATTTGAAGCTGGTCTAAAAAAAGCATCATAATAGAAATCGCGTTCAGTCCTTCCTCAGGTGTACTCGCATGTGCCACCCTTCCGGTACTGCTCAGGATCACTAAATTATCCTTGTCCTCTGCAGCAATTTCAAATCCATAGTTCTGCTTAAATTGATCAATGAAATCCTCCAGCCTTGACTTGTTCTCATTTTCTATACGAAGAACAGCTTTGCAAAAGCCGGGTACCATATTAGGAGCACTGCCGCCGCTTATTGATTTAATCTGTATTTCACCCGCTGTATTTCTTTTAAGCTTTTTACTCAGCTTATATAAAAGTATCCCCTTTTCACCACTTATCAAAGGAAACTGTGCATCAGGCGTA
>JARBUB010000336.1 GCA_029239905.1 Clostridia bacterium | reverse complement strand
TTCACCTCAGCTAGAAGACCATAGAGTCAAAAAATAAAACAAAAAACGAGGAGGAAAGAAAATGAAGAGAAACAAAGTTATTGCTATTGTTATGTCCCTAGTACTTATCTTTGCACTGGCAGGTTGTAGTGCACCAACCGAGCAGGCAACAACTCCAACGCCGGCACCCGCTGTAGCTGAGGCACCTCAATTTACACTTATATTAGGACACGGCTCACCTGCAGGAACTGCAAATGACCTCTGGGCTGTAAAGTTCAAGGAAGTTGTCGAGGCTAAATCCGCAGGAAAGATTAAGGTAGATCTTTTCCCAACAATGCAGCTAGGCAGTGACAGAGAAATGCTAGAGGGTGTTCAAACAGGTGATATATCCATAGTTCTTGTTCAGACTGCACCTTCAGCATCCTTTGTGCCTGAATTAGCAGTATTTGATCTTCCAAACGTATTCTCCAAATATGATGCTGCTACAATTGATAAGGCACTAAACAAGAGCGCATTTACAACACTTATAAATGAAGCTTATGCAAAAGCTGGTTATGTTAACCTAGGATTCCTGCAAGGAGGAACCTTCCGTGAAACTTCTTCCAACAAAGAGGTAACTAAGCTTGAAGACTTCAAAGGCTTAAAGATCAGAACGATGGAAAATAAGTATCATATGGCTTATTGGCAAGCACTAGGTGCAAATCCAACTCCTGTTATATTTGCTGAGCTTTACATGGCTCTACAACAGGGATTGGTTCAAGCAGAGGAAAATGCTTATGATACAATGTACAACGCTAAGTTCGCAGAAGTTCAAAAGTATGTAATTAACACACACCATCTTTTGTATTTAAATCAGTTTATTATGAATAAAGCTTTATTTGAAAAAATGCCTGCAGATTATCAGAAGATGATAAGTGATTCTGTTGCTGAAGCTACAACAGATGTTGCAGCAAAGCTTGGCGATCTTGCATCTACCAACCTAAAGGCTCTTAACGATGCAGGAATGAAGACTGTTGACTTTGCTCCAGAGATGTTTGACCAAATGATCGAAAAAGCAAAGCCTGTTTATGACATGGTGCGTACAGATATAGGCGACAAGTTGGTTGATACCCTTCTTACAGAACTAGAGAAAAAATAATACATAATGCCTAATAGCTTACCCGCGGCTGCCACATGTGCTGTCGTGGGTAAGTTAAAAAACGAAATATGAAAGTCCAATAATTGTATTTTTATTGACTTAATTCAGCACTACCGAAGGAGGATTAGTTTTAATGTCATACAGTTTGGGAAAGAAACAAGTTACTATTGGTTTGATAGGAAGTGGTTACGCAGCACATCTACATGGAAATGGATATAAAAAAGTAAGCGGTGTCCCTATCAGATTAAAAACCATTTGTGATATTGATGAATCTAAAGCACAGCAGATTGCGCAGACTTTTGGATTTGAGCAAGTAAGCACTGATTTCTATGAAATGCTTAAAGACAATGAAATAGACGTTATAGATATCTGTACACCTCCTTTTTTACACCCCAAAATGATAATAGATGCTCTTAATGCAGGAAAGCATGTTATTTGCGAAAAACCTCTTGCTGGCTATTTTGGGATGCCGGATGATCCTCAGCCCATCGGTAAAATGGTGTCAAAGGCAACTATGTATGAGCGAGTACTTAAAGACCTTGATGAATTGAAAAAGGTTATTGACCGAAGTGATAAATTGTTTATGTACGCTGAAAATTATGTTTACTGTCCCACAGTGCTAAAAGCTGCAGAAATTATAGAAAAGAAAAAGAGCAAAATACTCTTTATGAAAGGTGAAGAAAGCCTAAAGGGATCAAGCTCACCTGTAGCCGCATACTGGGATAAGACTGGTGGTGGCTCATTAATAAGAATAGGCTGTCATCCTCTATCAGGTATTCTATGGCTTAAGCAGCGTGAAGCCATAGCCAGAGGTGAAAGTATATCAGTTAAAAGTGTATGCTGTGACACTGGTGCAGTAAAACCAATACTCAATGATTATGAAAAACGCCATATGAATTCCATTCCCTTTGATGTTGAGGATGTCGCAACGGTTACAATTACCTTCTCCGATGGAACGAAGGCTCTTATTATAGCAGCAGATACTGTTCTTGGCGGAACAAACAATTATATTCAGGTTTACGCCAATGATACTGCGCTAATTTGCAACATCACTCCTCCGGGTAATATGAGTTCATATTTTTTAGATGAAGACGGGTTGAAAGATGTATTTATCGGAGAAATGCTTCCCTCTTATCTAGGATGGCAGAATGTTTTTATTTCTGATGAAATATTAAGAGGATATACTGGTGAATTTCAAAATTTTGCTGAATGTGTTCTTTACGGAAGAAAACCGTTCTCAGATTTTAGTCTCGCATATGAAACAGCAAAGGTGATATATGCAGCATACTGGTCTGCAGAAGAAGGTAGAAGAATAGATTTGTAGTTTATCCTATTGTGAAAGGGTGATTTGAATGAAAATGAGACTTAGCCATTTTGGTTACCTGAAGGATCTTGAAGACATTGCGGCTGCC
>JARBUB010000335.1 GCA_029239905.1 Clostridia bacterium | reverse complement strand
AATTCTTTTGCAATCCTCTTTCGAGGTAGCCAAGGGTTTTTCGCATAGGACAAATTTTCCTGCTTTAATCGAAGCAGCAACATACTGTGCATGAGTCGGGTCCCAGGATGCAATGACAACAGCATCTACCTCCGCTGCATCAATGACTTCTTCACCAGTTACATAAAACTTGGCATTATACTTCTTGGCAATGCTTTTTGCCCGATCCACATTCAAATCAGATAATGCTACAACCTTTGCGCCTGTAATAATATTAGTGATTCTGCGAATATGATCCTCTCCAATTGCCCCGGTTCCAATTACACCGATACGCAAATCCATAACAATGATTCCCCCTAGATTTACATACTTATCAGACATAGTGTACTTATATGTATCGCCTTTTCATCCTAACTAGATATCTACTGCTAAACACTAAACTTATTCACTGCGTTAATTAACTGTTCTGATAAATTTGCCAAGGCCTGACTAGATACTGCGATTTCCTCCATAGAAGCAGACTGCTCCTCACTCGCTGCTGATACCGTTTCAGTGTAATCCTCAGCTTCTATGCTGAGCATCTGTATACCATGTACCGAAGATACAATTTGCTGACTCCCCAAAGCCATTTGCTGGATGGAAGATGAAATATCCCGAATTTGGCTAGAAACATCTGCAACAAGTGTAATAATTTCTCTAAATGCCACTCCAGCTGAATTAACTACGTGTATACCATTCTTAGCTTCCTCGGTACCATTATTCATGGCAATTACAGCGTTATCTGCATCTACTTTAATTTCATCAATCAAGCTTTTAATTTTCTTAGCAGCTTCTTCCGATTGATTCGCAAGCTTACGAACCTCTTCTGCTACTACAGCAAAACCTTTCCCTTGCTCTCCCGCCCTGGCTGCTTCAATAGCCGCATTCAAAGCAAGTAGATTCGTTTGACCTGCAATACCTGAAATAGTAGCGACAATTTCACCAATTTCCTTGGAACTTTCGCCAAGCTTAGATACAGCCTTTGAAGAATGCATTACGGTTTCATCAATACTAGCCATCTGCTGAATTGCTTTCTCAATGGCTTGTCCGCCATTTTGCGCTGCCATTGAAGTTTTATCTGAAATAGTCGCTACTTCATCAGAATGAGTTGCAACTTCTTTGATTTTAGCTGACATCTGTTCAATAACAGCAGATACAGCATTTACTTCCTTTGTTTGGTTTTTAGCACCGTCAGCAATATTACTAATAACAGCAACAACTTGATTTGCAGCCTGTGCGGATTGATGAGAGCTTGCTGTTAATTGCTCAGCTGATGCTGCCACATTTTCAGAACTTGCCAATACTTGTATCATAATCTGACGTATATCAGCTAAGAACTTATTAATCGTCTGAGCGAGATCGCCAATTTCATCTTTACTATCCACGTGAATAATCTGTGTTAAGTCACCACCATTTAAAACCAGTTTGTGAAGTTCACGATCCAATATGTTAACAGGTCTCGTGATTGCGCCCGTAATAACCAAAGCAAATAATACTCCGGCAACAATAGACGCCACTCCGCCAACAATTATAGCTTTCCGTGTGAACTCTTCCAGCACTTGCAATTCATGAGATCGATTTTCTAAATTCTTTCGCTCCTCATTATCAAATTCCATAAGAGTTTTGCGAATTTCATCCATATCGTTTTTACCAAACCCAGTTTGGATGTGACGCATCATCGTATCCATTTTGACGTGTTCATTACCCGCCTGATTTTTCATAAAAAGCAATGGTGTTAATTCTCTCGCTTCCCAATTCTGCGTTTTTTCCTGCAAAAAGCGCAGACGTTCTAGCTGGGTGGAACTCGTTGTCAACTCTTTAAGTTTACTAATATGCTCTTGATAGGCTGCTTTTCCGCTTTTATAAGGATGCAAAAATTCCTCTTTACCAGTTAAAATAAAACCTCGTACTCCCGTCTCCATATCCACCAAGTTAACCAGAATAGCACTTGTCTCATTCAAAGCCTCATAGGTATGGATATTAGCAACGACACTCTTCGACTCAACAGAAAAATTATGATATGTATATCCCAGCAGTGCAACGATAAGACTAACGATTATTCCAAATCCTAAATATAACTTTCTCCCAATAGAAAAACGATTATATTGCCATTTTTTTGTATCATAAAAACGTGGAAGTCTAATTTTCTTTTTGCAAAAATTAGAGAAATTCATTTTTCCTCACTCCTAGTCTTTTAAAGCTGACATTAGAGAAATGGTCCTATTGTAGAACCAATATACACACTATAAAGCTTAAAGCGCTAGTAATTCTCCGGCCACTTTCATAGAAGTTCGTGAGGGGAAAAGTTCGAAACCTACAATACCATCATAATTAAGCTGTCTTAAGCGCTCCATTACATTCTTATAATTTATTTCTCCAGTGCCAGGCTCATTTCTGCCTGGAACATCGGCTATATGTATATAACCAATTGATTTTATATATCGCGTTATGGAATCAATGATATTCCCTTCATTAACTTGCATATGGTAAACATCATACAAAATCTTAATGTACTTTGAATTAACCATAG
>JARBUB010000073.1 GCA_029239905.1 Clostridia bacterium | reverse complement strand
TAGAGCAATTAAACAAGGCGGCAAAAACAGAAAGGCCTATGAAAGCTATATAGAGCTTAAGGAATCTTTAGGTATTGAACCGACACTTGCGCGTTTGATCAATATATAACGAGGCGAAGAGATGTCCCACACTTCTATAAGTTGCGGGTTCCGATTTCAGCAATAGGCGGTGAGCATATATCCTCTGCCTCGCTTACACGCTCGGGTAGATTTTTTTTGCAAAACAGCAAAAAATCTTAAAGTCAAAGTCTTGTTATAAATCAAATAAGAATAAATGACGCCTCCTGTGGAATAATTCTAAAGGAGGTGTTTTTTGTGCGAAAAAGAAAAGTAAAGGATGCGATTATAGGCATTGTAAATGCTAAACGGAGTGAGAATTGTATCAAGGAGGTCCTTGATTTGATTCATGCAGATAAGATATTGGGACCATATCAGACAGTGGTAATCACAGCAAATATGGTAGACAACAAAAGTGCTGATTCTGGTACAGTTGTTCACCCGGATTTACTGCGTAAGATTATTCGCTATATTAAAGATTTTAAACCAGCAAGAATCGTTGTGGCAGCAGGCTCTGGTGGAGCTCCTACGAAGAGGGTTTTTGATGAAATTGGTTTTAATGAAATAATTGCTGAAGAGGGCGTAGAGTTTGTAGATTTAAACTTCGGACCTTATACCGAACTGCAGCTGAGCAGCAAAATTGTACCGAGTACAAAGATTAACAAGCTTTTTGATGAAGCTGATGTACATATAACTTTTACCCCTATTAAAATGCACAAGGAAGCTACTGTCTCACTCGGGATTAAAAACATTGCTCTCTCTTGGCCGCCGGCAGAAATACATGGGACACCAAAATTGCAGCATGGTATACATGAAGATCTTCATGAATTTATATATGCAATGGGAGAGGTATTTCCCATTGATATTACGATTTTGTCTGGAATGAATGGAATGTATGGAACCGGACCTAGTGATGGCAAGGCAGTCCATTCAGATTTGATTATAGCTGGCACAGATCCAGTGGCCACAGATGCAGTGGGCGCGAGAATTATGGGATTTTTACCCCAAGCCGTACAGTACCTATTTAGGCTCTATAGAAGAGGAATTGGCGAGGCAGATGTAAAACGGATGGACATGAGAGGTGTACCCTTAATCGAAGCGGAGGAAACATTTAGCATGGCCGCTTTAGGTGAAAAAATAGCAATTGATAAAAGCAGTATACTTTCTATTCATGGACAGTGATACTTCATATGAAGTGGTGAGGAAAATCAACGAAAATAGAGGAGAATGTACGACTTTGAGAGCTAATTGTCTTAATTCTGGATAGCAGTATTTAAAACGATATAACAACGGTTAATAGGTATTGGACTGCAAGCAAATGTATTAAATTAATGGTATAATTAAAGCATAGGTTTGAAGGAAGAGGTGCTTTTTATGAAAGATAATAATAAAGTATTACTTTCCAGCTTGAAGTATTTTAAGAAACTTGAAAAACTTGTAGATATTCAAAATAAATTAGATAATAACAAGGTTATTCAAGAAGCTAGGGAAAAACAAGGAAGTAATAGCTTTACAGCTACAAATCCAATCATATAATTACACTAAAAACTCGGCAAAGGTCGAGTTTTTCTTTTGCCCAAACCCTCTCTTTATAGTGGAAGATTCATAAAGAGAGGGTCTGGGTTTGTTTACATAGTTAAAGTTCAAATTACTAGAGGAATTTGCATAAATTAATAGAATATTCCAATAAATAGATACATTTTTCACTTTCGGGGGGGCGGATATTTTGTATTTGATTATTGGAGTTATGTTTTTAGCGTTATTGGCTACAAACATTATGTGGATTGCATGTATGTTGAAACATAAGAGATCACAACCTGATTTGCTAGAAGAAAAGTTTATATTGCAGACAATACTTGAATCAACGGCTGATGGTATAGTGGTAGTAGTCGATGCTACTAGGGATATTATAAAGACAAATAACAGGTTTAGGGAATTATGGGGTATTGATGATGAGATATCCCATACAATGAGCGGGAATAAGTATATGGAGATTGCAAGGAACTTATTTGATGATCCAATGGACTTTCAAGTGGGAATGAATGAAATTATGGAGAATCAAGGCGAGTATTCTGACTTTGTGACATTAAAGGATGGCAGAGTGCTTGAACGCTATTATATACCATTTATAATGAAAAACAATACAAAATGCAGCTTGTTTAGTTTTAGAGATATAACCGCTACAAAGCGAGCAATTACATTGGAAGAAGAGGTAAAAGCCAACCATAAGCTCTTAGAGGAAATACAGCAATATGATAAATTGAAAACTCATTTCTTCTCTACTATTTCACACGAATTTAGAACACCTTTGAATATAATACTTGGAGCGATTCAACTTTTTAATCTGAAGCACAGTAATCTTCAGAATTGTCCAAATTATGTAGATACAACGCGATATACAGATATGATGAAGCAAAATTGCTATAGACTGTTAAGGCTCATTAACAATTTAATCGATATAAATAAAATGGATTCGGGTTTTATGAACATGGAATTCGCCAATAAAAATATTGTAAAGGTAGTTGAGGATATTACAATCTCTGTAGCTGAATATGCAAGGTTCTATGAAGTGGAGCTCGTTTTTGACACTGAGATTGAAGAAAAGTTTGTTGCATGTGATGCTGATAAGCTTGAAAGAGTGATGTTGAATTTACTTTCAAATGCTTTAAAATTTACAGATAAGGGCGGAAAAATTTATATTAACCTTTTTAATTTTGAGGATTATATAAAAATTTCTGTAAAGGATACAGGACTTGGAATACCTGAGGACATGAGGGATGTAATATTTGATAGATTTAGGCAGGTTGATTCTTCTTTGAGAAGAAAGAGGGAGGGAAGCGGCATAGGTTTATCTTTGGTTAAATTACTTGTTGAAGCCCATGGAGGTGAAATTTCTGTTCAAAGCGAAATTGGCCAAGGGACAGAATTCATCATCAAGATTCCAATCAGGCTAGTGGAAGGTGGAACAACTGTTTTTGAAGAAGCAGCTGCAACTATGGATCATGCCAATGTAGAAAGAATAAATATCGAGTTCGCTGACATATATTCATAATAAGAAAATCAAAACCTACTTTTGTGAATTTGCCAATTGTAGTGCTTTGTACCACTTGGTATATCTGCACTGGGCACATAAAGAGTGGGTTTTGATTTATACATTTTATTAATTTATTTAAATTTATCTAAATATATATTAAGATATAGATAAGGTGCGAAAAAGATTTATCATATACAAAATCAGTAGAAGCATACGATTTTGAATTATCAAAGATGTATTTTTCGCAACATATAAACAGAGGAAAATGTTTTACACTTTGTGCAAAACATGTAATATATTATTTTTTTTGTTGATGGGGGTAAAAATGAGTTTTCAAAGCTTACAAAACAGGCATTTTCCTGCTCTTTCCCACAGAGATTTCAGATTATTTTGGACGGGACAGTGCGTATCATTAATAGGTACGTGGATGCAAAATATAGGCCAGGCATGGCTTGTGTATCAAATGACCAATTCATCATTTCTTTTAGGGTTGATAAGTACACTACAGTTTACACCAGTTCTATTGCTATCTCTGCCTATAGGGGTAATTATAGATAGGTACCCAAAGAAGAAGATACTCTTCGGAGTTCAATTCATGATGATGATGACATCATTTACATTAGCTTTTTTGGTTTTTACGGGCTGGGTAGCATATTGGAATATAGCTATACTTGCTTGTTTTTTGGGGATTCTTAATAGTATAGATATGCCGGTGAGACAATCTTTTGTTGTAGAGCTTGCAACAAAAGAGCACTTGATGAATGCCGTGGCGATGAACTCAATGATATTTAATGCAGCAAGAGTCATTGGACCAAGCATTGCAGGCTTGGTATTCGGATACTTTGGAGCGGCTATTTGTTTCTTTTTAAATGGAGTATCCTTTATTCCAGTATTGGTAAGCATTAGCAAAATAGAAGCAGAGGGCTTGGCCTCAAAGAGGGATAAAGGCAATTTAATACCTGATATTAAAGAAGGAATTTCATACATAATTAAAAATGCAGAGGTAAAAACTACAGTATTAATGGTAGCTTTTAACAATGCCATCGTTATGAATTTTATGATCATGATACCTGTTATGGCTAAAACTGTATTTAACGGTGATTCTAAACTATACGGGTTTCTGATGGCAGGTCTAGGCATTGGTGCTTTTGCTGGAGCTTTGATATTAGCAGCAACCAGCTATAAAGGTCTTCGAAGAAATACACAGATGGCAGCATTTATAGGGGTAGCACTGTTTGTATTGATTGAAGGATTCGTACGCAACTACCAGCTGGCATTTATATTCTTTATTTTTGCTGGCTACTGTATGACAACAGCGTTATCATCATCCAATACAACACTTCAGCTTAGTTCCCCAGATGAAATGAGGGGAAGGATCATGAGTGTTTATTCCTTGGTAGTCGGAGGAACAGCACCAATAGGGAGCTTGTATTCCGGCATAATGTGCGAGAATTTCGGGGTTAGCACAACCTTTGTAGTAAATGGTACCTTGGGGCTATTGGTTATGGCCGCCTTAATATTATACAGACAAAACTTGGCGAAAAAGCAAAATAGCATTGGAATAATTCAATAAAGCAATGATCGAGGTTTAAATGAAAAAAGAAATTACGGCTGAACTTGCAAATGAAAAGCTTAATATCAAAGAATTCTTGGAAAGCTGCTGCTCTTTGTCTTCAAGAAAAGTGAAACAGCTGCTGAAGCAAAAGAAAATACTGATAAATAATAAAACAGCATACTATGACAGCAGTGTAAGATGTGGAGATAGGATTGTTTTTGACATGTCTGAAACCCATAAGGATAGTACTGTGCCTGAAGAAATCCCCTTGGATATTGTCTATGAAGATGAATACTATTTGGCAGTAAACAAGCCTGCCGGGATTCTTGTGCATCCGACACAAAACCACCCTTGCAATACCTTAGCAAATGGGGTGAAATTCTATTTTCTTTCAAAAGGACTGGATATTCCTGTACGATTGGCAAATCGAATAGATATGGATACTTCAGGTTTGGTGATCATTGCAAAGAGCGGTATGGCGCATTCTGCTATAGCAGAGCAATTTAAGGTCGAAAGCTGTAAAAAGATTTATATAGCAATTGCAGAAGGGCATTTCGAGCCAGCGAAAGGAACTATCGACAAGCCTATTGGCATCGATGATGAGAATCCCATCAGAAGAGCAATAAGGGATGACGGGCAAAGATGTATTACGGAATATGAGGTTGTGGAGCAATATAAAAAGTCTGCATTAGTAAGACTTAACTTAATTACAGGCAGAACACATCAAATAAGGGTTCATTTGAGCAGCATAGGACATCCGCTCCTAGGTGACAAGCTTTACAATGGAAGCATGGAATGCATGCAAAGGCAAGCCCTTCATGCATATGAAATGGTGTTCAAACATCCTTATACCAATAAAGAAATGAAGCTGCAGGCAAAGGTGCCCGAGGATATGCAGCGGCTTATAGAGCATTTGAAACATATGAAGTAAGGAAAATGTTTTGTACTACCTGAATTTAATTTAAGTTGTTTCGTACAAAACATATAATAAGTGGGAGCAATATGAATGAAAAAAATAGATTTATATATAGTAGATAAGACATCAGCAGGAATGACTCTAAGAGATTATCTCAGCCATAGGCTGCATTTTTCCAGACGAAGCATCATTTCCTTGAAAAAAAGCGGAGGCGCGTTCATTAATGGTGAGATAAGCCATATGAATGTCGTGCTTCAAGAATCAGATAAAATTGAGATCAGCTTCGAGGACAGCGAATCTGAAAACATCTTGCCCGAGCAGATGGAATTAGATATCGTGTTTGAAGACGAACATATTATTGTATTAAATAAAGAATATGGAATGCCCGTCCATCCAACAAGAAGACATATCATGGGTACTTTAGCAAATGGTCTGGCATATTACTGGATGGATAGAGAAGAGCAAATTAAGATTAGGCCAATTAACAGATTGGATAAGGATACCTCGGGACTTGTGGTTTTTGCAAAAAATGCACACATACAACACTTATTATCCTTTTATGTAGGCAAAGAAGAATTCAAGAAAGAATATACGGCAATCGTTCATGGGAATCTGCTTAATGGGTCGGGAACCATCGATTTACCGATTGCTAGGGAAACTGAATATGGGATGAAGCGAGTAGTAAGGGAAGTCGGAGACAGAGCTGTTACACACTATAAAGTGATTGCAGAGATGAAAGCATTTTCTGTGGTTAATATAACCTTAGAAACAGGGCGGACACATCAAATAAGAGTACACATGGCTCATATAGGACATCCGCTTCTAGGGGATGAATTGTACGGCGGCAGTACTGAACTGATCGGCAGACAGGCACTGCATGCAGAGAAAATAACTATGTTTCACCCCCTGAATAAGAAGTGGCATATTTTCAGCACACCAGTCCCAAGGGATATGCAGCGGATCATTACAGAATGTTTTTAAGAACTGGAAACTCTTTTTCTGGTATATGCTTAACCAACCATTGCAGACTGTTAATCTTAGCCAAGGCATCTTCTCTGGTTTTTGTTTTTATAAAGGACTCTAATTCGCCAAGGTCCATATTTATATAATCAATTTCATAGTGATCAATCAGCATTGACCATACATGGTCTACCTTAGCCCAGCTATGTTTGAAGTCCTTGTATGAAGTGGCTGCTTTATCCCAATTCTCGGAATCTATATGTTTTTCAAGCACTACCAGTTGTTTTTCTAAGGAATTTGATTGTGTATCTATATAGTATATAGATAAAACACTGCCGAAAATAATAATGATTAGGAAAAAGATTGCTAATATGAATGGCTTCATTTTACACCTCGTATTACACATCTTTAGAATTGGTATTGTCCTTAAGCTGAAATTTGAACTCGTCATTTTCTGTTATAAAAGCAAATAAAACGTCATGAGGAGAAGTGATTTTATACTTTGAAAGCTGTTTTTCCAGCCAGTTTTCGTCCAAACCTTTTAATTTGAGATTATGTGAAAGTATTCTTCCATCAATAATAGCAGTAGTCGGAAGTTCCTCCTGCCGAACTTCAAGGTTTAAATCTTCTGGACTCACAGGACGCTTGTTTGATTTAGGAATGATGCTTAGGTCGCCAGTAGTTTCCAAAATCGCATACTCTACATCTTCTAGAGAGGGATAACCCCCGATACGAAGTTGTTCTAGCAAATCATTAATATTAAAGCGCTGCTTGCGAAGTTCTCCTTCCAAGATTTTTCCATGCTCGATCAAGATGCTGGGTTTTCCATAGATAATACCTCTGGCTTTGTCGCTTTTTAAAGCAATAAAAGAAAAAAATTCTCCAATTATAAATAAAGTGAGAACCGGTATAATTCCATATAAAATAGGAACATTAAGATTTTCCATCGGGACAGCTGATAAGTCAGCAATCACCAATGCAACAACCAGTTCCGTAGGTTGCAGCTCACCTATTTGTTTTTTGCCCATAAGCCGCATAATCACAACAATAAATAAATATAATATCGAAGCACGTATAAAGATGATAAGCATATGTATCTCCTTGCCTTAATAAATATGTCTTTGAAAAAGTAATCTCCGATTTAACGGAGATTACATATAAGCAAAAAAATTAATGTCTAACGCCCATAGAAATTGTATGAAGTGCTTCTCCCGCTTCGTTTTCAAATATATCTTCGACAGCCATGTCGCCTATAGAAACGATTCCGACTAAGCGGCCGTTATCAACGATAGGGACTCTTCTAATTTGCTTTGAAGCCATAATGTCTGCAACTTTGTGAACGTCCATATCCGGTGTGACTGAAGTTATGTCTTTTGTCATAATTGTTGAAACTCTTTCATCGGAGTTCTTTCCTTCAGCTACAGCTCTAAGAACCAAGTCGCGATCAGTAATCATTCCAACAAGAATGTGGTTATCTAAAACTGGTACAGCGCCAACATCTAATTGCTTCATTATGTTTGCGGCTTCTGATATACTATCAGTAGCGGATATCGCTCTAACATCTGTAGTCATTATTTCTTTTATTTTCAAAGTCATCATCCTTTCAATAGTACTATTTAAAAAGGTTATCTAGTGGTATGCCTAAACACTTTATATAGAATCTTCTTTGTGAAAGAAATCCTATGATTCATTTATTATGAAAAAGAGATATTCGATCAAATAAAATGTGATAAATTTACTGATTTCATATTGAAAGTTCTTTTTCATAACATTTATAGCTTTACCCAAATCAAACTTTTTAGCAGTAAAAAAATGTTGAATAAAATGAAACATTTTGAAATTTTAAGTGTATTATTTAATGTCAGCAAAAGGGGGGAGTTCAGTGAACATAGACAATAGCATATTGAAAAGGTGCATGCAAAATGAAAAGAGTGCATTTGCAGAGCTTTTTAAGTTTTATCAAAATTATTTATTTAAGCTATGCTTCAGTTATGTTCATAATGAACAGGAAGCCTTGGACTTGCTGCAAGAAATTTACATAAAATTATATAAAAATATAAATAAATATGACGATAAATATCCCTTTCATCCTTGGATTAGAAGGGTTGCTGTGAACACTTGCCTAAATGAAAAAAGAAAAAACACATTAACCTGTATTCCCTTAGATAGTGGGAATGAGGACTACAGCTTGGAGGAACAGCTGGCCTCAATGGATGACACTCAGCAAGAGGTGGAAGGTAGTGAAATGGCGCAAATTATAAAGCAGCATATCAATACTTTGCCCGAAAAGCAAAGGATGGTTGTGATTTTAAGATATTACGAAGACCTTAGTTATGAAGAGATATCAGAACTAATGAAAATACCTTTAGGCACAGTAAAAACTGATTTGTACAGAGCCAAAAACGCATTAAAAGATAGGCTGTATCAAGCGGTAGATCTATAAGTGAACCAAAGAATGAACATGAACCATAGCCTAGTGTGTAAGAGGAGGATAAATCATGAGTTGCAAATTTGATAAAGGTTTAATTCAAAGCTATATAGACAACACCATCGAGCCCCTAGAGCTAATCGTACTAAAGGAGCATATTGCTGTATGTCAGGACTGCAAATTTGAATTAGACTTAATGAGCAAACTGGACACAAGTATGTATGAGTATTTCGGTAATATGCCAAACAACGATTTTCTGGACGAATTTAGTATGAATATACTAAACCATTGTTATATGGAGTCAAAGTCAAAAGGCGTAAAGGCACGACTTTCAAAGGCCTGGGAAATTAATAAAATGGTAGTAAACAATGCTTCTAGATATACTTCATATTTACCAGGCAGTAAGCTAGCTGCAAATGCAGCGAAGAAGGCTGGAAAAGGCATTAACAAAGCTGTAAAAGATTATGTGAAAATGAGCTTTAAAAGACTGGTTATAAGCGCTGTCAAATAGAAGCTGTATATTGGGGGACAAATTATGTGGGTTGTTTTATTGATATTGAGAATAATTTTGTATTTGCTTGCAGCACTTTTGTTAATTTTGATTACACTGCTGGTTGTACCATTTTCATATAGAGGGGAAGCTTCGGTATACGGAGAAGTCAGTTTTAACTATAGAGTAGGCTGGTTTTGGAACCTAATTAATATTAGAGGCACCAAAGGAGAGGAAAGCCTGAAAACCGAAGTGTTTCTAAGCAACAAACGTCTTTTTACTGTTAAGACAAAGGTAAGATCAGAAGACGAGCCTGAAAAAGATGATGATAAGGAAGACAAAAAGGAAAAAAAGGCTGCAAAGGGTGTTAATAACCTCAAAAGTATGTTTGATACCAAAGTGATAAAAGAAGGTTTCAGCTATTTAAAGAAGATAATTAAGCAAATCAGTCCTAAATATCTGCACTTGCAAGGTACCTACGGATTTGATGATCCATCAATTACTGGCATGACTGCAGGATTTATATATACACTTCAAGGAGCATGGCCACAGAGTAGAATTCAATTGCAGCCATGCTTTACAGAAGAAATACTAGAACTGGAGTTCAAAGCTACAGGCAGCATTTCAGTGGGTACAATTGTATGGGATACTGCAAGATTTGTACTAAAGAAGGATATTAGAACAAAAATTTTCAAAAGAAACAAAAAAGTGAAACTAAAATCAAAATTATAGTGTAATTATTAGTGATTACATAAAAGGGGAGGAATAATTATGGAAACAAAATCACCAGTAAACGAAAGCATGGAAACATTATTCAGCAGCTTGGAGAAGTTCTTCAGAACAGAAACAGTGATAGGTCAGCCTATAGAAATAGGTGAAACTACATTGATACCAATCATCACAGTAACCTTCGGAGCAGGCGGCGGTGGCGGCAACGGCACAGACGAAAAAGGCAATGGCGGCACTGGCACAGGTTTGGGAGTAGGCGCTAAGATTACTCCTGATGCAGTATTGGTTATTAGAAATGGCGAAGTATCAATGCTTCCAGTAAAAAATAAATGCAATCTTGATAAATTAGTAGGTATGGTGCCTGAGCTTGTAAAGAAGATTAAGTTCAAGAAGGACGAAGGCAGCGAAGAATAAACTAGTAAATATGATAAAAAGCTTGAATATTTCAAGCTTTTTTCTATTGTCATGAATAATTTGACGTGCTATAATCATTTATACATGGTCGGTTAGCTCAGCTGGTTAGAGTACTACGTTGACATCGTAGGGGTCGCTGGTTCGATTCCAGTACCGACCACCATATATGAATTCAAATGGTGATTTGCACCAACATTTAGAACAGAAAAAGTTTACCAGATAAACAGTATAGTTGATAGTAACTATGCTGTTTTTTTATTATCGACCAAATGATTTGTAATATATTGACTTTCTTAATTTGTGGGTGTAATATTATTATGTGCATATGCACATAATGAAAGGGTGATATCATGCCGAGACCAAGAAAATGTAGAAAAGTTGGGTATGTACCTCATAATCCTTGCTTTCATCCTCAGTTGCATAATAAAGATGAAGTAGTTTTGAGTGTAGAAGAAGTGGAATCACTGCGTCTTTCAGATTACCTGGAGATGGAACAAGATCATGCTGCAGAAAGCATGAATGTATCAAGAGGGACTTTCCAGCGGATAATCCATGCTGCTAGAAAAAAGACAGCAGATGCGCTAATTCACGGTAAAATCATACGAATTGATGGAGGCCATTATGAACTATTACCTGGCAAGCCTTGCTGCAGGAGGCTTAATGGTAGCTGTAAACGGAAAAGTTGTGAAAAATGCGAGGATTGTGAAG
>JARBUB010000072.1 GCA_029239905.1 Clostridia bacterium | reverse complement strand
GATGGTCCCGGAAAAACCCATGCAATATGCAACTGCTGCGGCTGCTCCTGCTTTGCTGTGAGAATTGCCGGTATGTTCTTGAACAATGATATGGTGCGCTCGAATTATGTTTCCCACGTTGATAAAGAGAAATGTGTTGCTTGTGGGGAATGTGCCGAGGTCTGCCCAGTTAATGCCTTGAAATTAGGTCAAAAACTATGTACTAAAACACCCATTGTGGAGAAGCAGAGAACGGATTTACCAGCGAATACAGAATGGGGTCCAGACAAATGGAATTTAGATTATCGTACCAATAGAGAGAATGTGGTTGATACCGGGACAAGTCCTTGTAAAACAAATTGTCCAGCTCATATTTCTGTTCAGGGTTATATTAAGCTGGCAGCTCAAGGGCGATATAAAGAAGCACTTGAGCTTATCAAGCACGAAAATCCATTTCCGGCAGTATGCGGACGTATCTGTCCAAGAAAATGTGAATCTGATTGTACCAGAGGCGATATTGATAATCCCGTTGCTATCGATGAAATCAAAAAATTCATTGCGGAACAAGATTTAAACATGGATAACCGCTATGTACCAAAATTGAGACATGAATACGGGAAAAGGATTGCCATTATTGGTGCAGGCCCTTCAGGCCTTTCATGTGCATATTACTTAGCTATTGACGGTTATAAAGTAACTGTGTTTGAAAAACAAAAAGTACTTGGGGGTATGTTGACTCTAGGAATTCCATCTTACAGGTTGGAAAAAGAAGTAGTAAACGCAGAAATCGATATTTTAAAAGAGCTAGGCGTAGAATTTAAAACTGGCGTTGAAGTCGGTAAAGATGTAAGCATTCATGATTTAAGAAATCAGGGATATCAGGCATTCTATGTTGCAATTGGTGCTCAGGCAGGTAGAAAGCTTGGCATGGTAGGTGAAGATGCAGAAGGTGTTACTACGGGTGTAGATTTCTTACGTGATGTAAACTTGGGTAACAATATAGAACTTAAAGGAAACGTTGTTGTAATTGGTGGCGGTAATGTTGCCATTGACGTTGCTAGAACTGCTACAAGAGTTGGCGCTTCAAAGGTTGATATGTATTGCCTAGAAAGCCGTATGGAAATGCCAGCCCTTGAAGAAGAAATTGAAGAAGCGGTGTCAGAGGATATTGGAATTAACAACTCCTGGGGTCCAAAACAAATTCTTCAAGAAAATGGGCGTGTTGTAGGGATAGAATTTAAAAGATGTCTTTCGGTTCTTGATAAGAATGGGAAGTTTAGTCCTGTGTATGATGAAAATGAAACAATTATTGTAAAGACAAACAACATTTTGATTTCAGTAGGTCAAGGAATAGAATTAGGCAACCTGCTAGTAAACAGCAATATAGAACTGAATCCAAACAAGACAATCAAGGTAGATTCATTTACTCTTCAAACAGGTGAGCCAGATGTATTTGCAGGTGGAGACGTGATGACAGGGCCTAATTTTGCTATTGATGCCATTGCGATGGGGAAAGAAGCTGCGATTTCAATCCATCGTTATGTTCAACCAGGGCAGAGTTTGGTTAACGGTCGCGACAAGAGAGAATACTGCGCGCTTGATAAAGAAAACTTGGTGCTTGAAGGATACGATCGTATTCCAAGGCAATCTGTAAATCATATTGACGGCGCTAAAGCCAAAGAAACTTTCAAAGACTTACGTGCTACATATTCAGAGGATCAAGTAAAGATGGAAACAGAACGTTGTCTTAGCTGTGGTGCTACAAGCACTGATGAATATATGTGTATAGGATGCGGAGCATGCACAACTAGATGTAAGTTCGATGCAATTACGCTAGTAAGGAAGTATGATGTTGAAAACGTGCCCTTTGAAAAGCTAAAACCTATCATTGTCAAAAATATGATAAAACGTAAGGGTAGAATTGCAGTGAAAAAAGTTAATTCATTGGTAACTGGAATTTTGTCATCAGGTAAAAAGAGGTAAAAGACAAATGGGAGATGAAGTTCCCTTCGATCTTTAAACTTAGAAGTATTGAGGTGAGTTCGTTGCATGAGGTTGGCGTTTTAATTGAAGTTGTAAAGCAGGTTGAAGGAATCGTAGAAAAAAATGGATTAACAAAAGTTGATACATTGGTACTCCAAATTGGTGAACTCTCGTCTATGATTCCGAGATATATTGAGGCATGTTACCCAGCGGCAGTTGATGGTACATTATTGCAGGAAACGAAATTAAAAATTGAAATATTGCCCGGTAATGGTATATGCAAACAATGTAATAAGGTTTTCAACATCCTTGAGAATAAAGAGAAATGTCCAAAATGCGCGGGTAAGGACTGGGAGATATTATGCGGCAGGGAGTTTATGATTAAAGAAATCATTGCTTGTTAAAACAAATATATTGAATGGAGGGGTTTTATGTTTACTTTTAATTATGCTGAGGGAGCAACTGCTTTTTCTGCATGGGGAATTTGGCTATTGGTTTTTGCTGGATTATTCTTATTCAATGAATTTGCTAGAAGGTGGAAGTGGACTGGCTTTTTCAGCTTTGTGGTTTTACCTATCGTGCTCAGTATCATGTGGGCAACAGTTCTAAAGGAAAAAACCTATACGGATTGGTTCCACCTAGCAAAGGTTTATTCTGCCACAGCAGGGTGTATCGGTTTTTGGTGTATCAGGCATCTGGAAAGAAAGGATAAGTTGACAGGTGAGGTAAAATGGAGACTAGCCGATAATAAAATTGCGCTATGCTTCCCACCTCTGATACTTGCAGTAAATATTCTTGAAGCTGTAGCAAGAGATATCGAGGTTGGTATGCAGTACTGGCTAATTAACTCCGGTGCCATAGAAGGCGAAATCATAGGAGTAATGGGCGGACCTTGGAACTTTATGAATGCTGCAGCGGGTATTTTTAACATTATTGCAATCACTGGATGGTTTGGAATTGTGATTCGAAAAAAGACAAAGAAAGACGGAAGCAAAGACATGCTATGGCCAGATATGCTGTGGTTTTGGATTATAGCATATGATATTTGGAACTTCACTTATACCTATAACTGTATTCCAACTCACTCATGGTACGCAGGCTTTGCCTTATTGCTTGCACCAACTCTTTGTGCTTTTACAGTTGGAAAAGGTGCATGGCTTCAGCACAGGGCGCAGACTCTTGCAATTTGGTGCATGTTTGCACAGACTTTTGCTTCCTTCCAGGATCAGGGAAGATATATGGTCGCATCTACTTATAACCCAGCGATATACACCTTCTGGGGAGCTTTGGCACTAGGAAGCAATATCGCAGTACTGATTTATATGGCATATAAAATAGTCAAAACAAAGAGAAATCCTTATAAAGGCGAATTATATGCTGGGCATAAGGAATATATGGATATCAGAACTCTTGCACAATAGTGTAAAGTTGTGTGATAAGTGAGGATTTACTTGAGATTTGCTTTATAGTTTCTAGTATATTATAATTTTTCTTGGGGGGTCGGACGTTATAAATCCGCCCCCTAATTGTTTATACTATTATAGTTAGTATTACAGACTTATGCCAATATCAACTTAAAAGAAAAATGAGGAAATATAATGAGTGAAGCTAACATAAGAAAACAACGAATCATTGATGCTGCTATTGAAGTTTTAAAGGAAAGTCCAATTGAAGATGCTACTGTGCGAAAAATCGCCACAAAAGCAGGACTGACCACAGGTGCAATATATCATCATTATAAGAACAAGGATGAGTTACTGTTTGATGTGGTTAAACAATCACTTCAGTTTACACATAGAATTGCAGAAACTGTAAAGGATGAAAAAAGCTCGAAGAAAGGGAAGGAATTGCTTTCCGAAATTGTTTCAGAGGTAGCAAAAAGGCTGTCTAAGGTAGATGAGCAAAAGCTGCATATTCAATTGCTTAGTGACGTGATCGTGAGAAAAAGTCCAATTAAGAAAAAGTATCAAAGCAACTACACCAACATTATTAACAATACTGCCAGCTTGTTTGATAAGTCCTTTGAAATTGAAAATGATGAATATAAAAAAGCGGTTGCTGCTATATTGGTAGCTGCTATGGATGGGATTGCTATGCAGCAGGCTTTGGGCGTTCTGCCGGAAAACTTAGAGAAGATGACAGCCACCTTCACTTCTTTTTTTACTGAAAGCATACCAATGTATCTGAAAAATCATAAGGGATAAAATTAAATTTGCTTAATTAAAATCAATCAAAGAGGAAGAAGAACATGGCTAGACCCATAATCTTCTTCCTCTTTTAAAATCCTTCGGTATCATAACTGAAGAGATTCCTTGTTTTTAATTCTTGTGGGCTTGTGTATTCGTTCTGCTCTTTTCATGTTTACTTTCATGAACACCTATTATTTGCCCATTAATAATTCCCACATCTGCATTATCCTTAGGCTGCATCTCTCTTAATTCAGGATTGCTTTTTTCTCTATCCCTCATTCTATTTTTGTTATTATTCATAATAAAACCCTACCTTTTTTAGTTAGTATATAAATAGTATTGACATAAAAGAAAAAAATATTTTTCAGTTTTTATCCTTTATTTTCTTATTAAGGAATGGACTTAAGGGTATAAATCCTCTGATTAAAAAGTAATTTTAGGAGATATTTTATTGACAATAGGGATAAAAGCACTTAGTATTAGAATAAAATCAATAATGAATGGGTGTTTATTATATGCAAGTATTAAAGGAAGAAGTCAGAAAAACGATTCACCAAGCTGCCCTGGTAGAGTTCTATGAAAAGGGTTTTAAGGAAGCTTCTATGCGGAGTATTGCAGAACGAGGAGGAATGACGGTAGGAAATTTATATCGATATTTTAAAAGTAAAGAGGATTTATTTTATGACGTAATAAGTCCTGCTTACCATAAGATAATCGAGTTAACTGAAGCAGAGGATTTGGATTTAAATCATCCTGAAGACGGGCTTAGATTTATAGAGCATATTGCGAATCAGCTTATTGCCATCAATCGAGCACATCGGGCTGAACTGTTAATTTTAATTGAAGGCAGTGAGGGAACAAGATTCGAGAAGGGCATAGAAGAAATAACGATTCTTCTAGAGAATAAGTTTAAACATAACGTTTTCCCAAGGTTAGATAAAAATGATTTAACCAATGAAGTGGATGTTTTTTTTGTCCATGTTCTTGCTACGAACATCATTGAAGGGATGAAATACATTATGAAGCATTGTGAAGATGAGTTGAAGATGAGCAGGCTTATCCAACAATTTATTTATTATCATTTTCATGATATTTTGGAGAGGATTATATAGTATTGGCTGTAAAATAAGGGGGATAAAAATGAGAAGATCAGTTGTAGCTTTAATGATGATTTTTATTTTATTATGGACCGCGGGTTGTTCAGTTAAATCCAGTGAACTAACGATGGAAGATAAGAGAAAACCCGTTAGGGTTTTGACAGTGCAAGAAGAAAAAAGGTCTATAGACTTAGAGTACACAGGAATCGTTGGAGTAGAAGAGTTAAAAAAGCTTGCTTTCAAAAGTGGTGGGAAAATTAAGAAGTTATTTGTAAAACCAGGAGACAAGATTGAAGTGGGTCAGGCCCTTATCCAATTAGATACTACAGATTTGGAGTATGCCATATCGGGTGCTAGAGGTCAAATGGATGCAGCAAAGGCTCAATATGATAAGGCAATCACTGGTGCTGCACCAGAGGAGCTTCGACAGATAGAGGCTAACGTTAAAAAGGCGCAGGACAGCTATAATTTTGCGAAGGATAACTATGAAAAGCTCCAAGTACTACTTCAGGAGGGAGCTATTTCGCAAAATGATCTGGATAAAGTAAAGCTAGAGTTTGATATTAGAGAGTCAGATTTAAAGACTGCCAAAGAAATAGAGAAACAGGCCAAAAACGGAGCGAGGGTAGAGGATAAGACTGCAGCTAAGGGGCAGTGGGGGCAGGCACAGGCAGATTATAATTATAAGATGAGCTTACTTAAAGATGCTACTATAGAATCTGATTCAAGTGGATACGTAGTAGATGTTTTATACGAGGAAGGAGAACTGATAGCGTCGGGATACCCCGTTCTGGTAATACGGAATGATAATCAGATTGTGAAAGTAGGTTTGTCCTCCAAAGATTTTGAAAAAGTTACAATAGGAGCAAAGGCAAAGATCAGAACGGATGGAAGGATATTAGAAGGAGAAGTAACAAATATAGGACAGACACCAGATAGCCAAACACGTACTTATCCAATCGAAATTGCATTAACAGAAAAAACGCTGCCTTTGGGTTCAGTTGTAAAGATAAACTTAATTATAGGAGAAGAAAGTGGCGTATGGATTCCAATCACTGCGATTATGGCAAATGGTGAAGACTATGCGTATGTGATAAAAGATGAAAAAGCTTCTCGAAGAAAAATCACATTAGGAGCTATAAATGGAAATTATGTGAAGGTGCAGGGAATAGAAAATAATGATCAGGTTGTTATAGAAGGAATGCAAAGACTGAAAGACCAAGACCAAATATCTATTCAAAAGTAAGGGGGGTGTAACAATGGAGAAGGGAATTATTTATGCCGCTATTAAAGAAAGGAAGGTTACACTATTTCTTGCAGCATTGATTATATTTGGGGGATTGTATAGCTATTATGTTACACCAAAGCAAGAGAATCCGGAGATTACACCAGCTTATGCCATCATTACTGCCGTATATCCAGGTGCTTCACCGGAGGATGTGGAAAAGCTTATAACGAGCAAGATTGAGGATGAGGTTGCAGAGTTGAAGGGATATGAACATGCAGAATCCCAGTCGCGTAATAGCGTATCGGTGGTAATTTTAAAGCTAAATCAAGGGATAGATGTTGAAAAGGCTTGGCCAGAACTACGGCGAAAAATGGAGGACTTACAGCCTGATTTGCCGGTCGAGGTCGAACAAATTCAAATTAATACCGATGTTACAGAGACAGCTGGAATCATCATCAGTATGTCTGGAGAAAAGTATTCCTATGAGGAATTAGCTGATTATGCAGAGAACTTTAAGAAAGAGCTTAGTAAGATTGACGGCATTTCACGTTTTGATATAAGTGGGAAACAAGAGAAAGAGGTAAAAATAGATATTGATACGGAACAACTAAATTATTATAAGCTTTCTCTTGAAGATATTGTACAAATTTTACATATGCAGAACATTGAAATTCCATCGGGAGAAATAAAATCCGATGGGGCGAAATTCAATGTAAAAGTGTCTGGAACCTTTAAAGGCTTGAAGGAGATTGAAAATACAATTGTAGCAGGGTCAGAAGAAAATGGTGCGGTTGTAAGACTGAAAGACATAGCAAAGATATATATGGGATTAGAGGAATCAAATTATCATATTAAGCAAAATGGCCGTAATGCTATACTATTAACTGGTTTTTTTCAGCAAGGTAAAAACATCGTTCTCATTGGCAAAGAGGTAGAAAAAAGGATTGATGAGTTAAAAAAAGATTTACCAGAAGATATACAATTTGATCAAGTGCTTTATCAGCCTAAGGATGTAGAGAAAGCAGTAAACAATTTTGTTATTAATCTTATTGAAGGTATTATTTTTGTAATCGTTGTAGTATTCATAGGAATGGGACTTAGGAATGCTATAATAGTGTCCATGGCTATTCCACTTTCTATTTTGGCCACCTTTCTAACCATGAGGCTGCTTAGTATAGAAATTCATCAGATTTCTATCACAGCTTTGATCATTGCGTTGGGGATGCTTGTAGATAATGCCATTGTGGTGAGTGATACCATACAAGTAAGGATAGATCAATATGAAGAAAAAGATAGGATGAAGGCTTGTGTAGAGGGGGTAAAGGAAGTAGCGATTCCGATTTTAACCTCAACCCTAACGACAGTGGTTGCTTTTATTCCGCTGGTTGCATTACCTTCTATAGCAGGCGAGTATGTTAGAAGCCTTCCAATTATCGTTATGCTTTCCTTATCTGCCTCTTATCTTGTGGCGCTTCTTGTAACGCCTACCATGGCATATCTCTTCTTTACGAAGAGTACAGTAAAAGAAAAGCCTTTTAAAATCCGGGAGTTCTTTGACCATATGCTTCGCTTAGGAATGGAAAAAAGGAAAGCAACGATTGCTATTGCATTTGCAGCCATAGGGCTTTCAGTGATATTGGCTGCGCAATTGGGATTACAGTTTTTCCCAAAGGCTGATACAAATATAATTTATATTGATATGAGGGCAGAGGCTAGTACTGATATAAATAAAACGGAAGCATTAGTAGAGCAGGTGACGAAGGTACTAAAGGAACAGGAGGAAGTATTAAGCTATACAGCTGCCATTGGAGATGGATTGCCTAAATTTTATAATACCTTGCCTATCTATACCAG
Source organism: Clostridia bacterium (assembly GCA_029239905.1). GTDB lineage: Bacteria > Bacillota > Clostridia > Lutisporales > Lutisporaceae > GWB2-37-7. Next base: position 3,378 of record JARBUB010000072.1, on the reverse strand, counting down.
ATCTCAAGACTTTGCTCAAATAATGATTCGCTTAGATCTAAAAAAGGGGTCTCGATTTAAAAACAATACTGCTTTTATAGATTATCTTCAAGAAGCTTTTGATAGACGAGTTATTGGCGGAACGGCAACAGTTAAGGAGTTGGAGCAGGGTGAACCAATTGGTGCTCCGGTTAGAATTCGAGTAACAGGAGAGGATATGGAACAGCTGGAAGCTTCTGCTGAAAAAATAAGTCAGTATCTTTCCGCTATTGATGGAACAGCGAATGTTGATGACGATTTCGCAGATAAGTCATATGAATTCTACGTGGATATTGATGCTGAAAAAGCAAGTTACTATGGTATAAGCAAATATGATGTGCAAAAGGAAATGAACATAGCTTTGATGGGACGTAAAGCTTCTGTGTTTAGAGACGCTGGCAATGAATATGACATAGTCGTTAAGAGCAACATTAGTTCTACAGAGGATCTTGGAAATATGGCAATAAAGTCCTCAATGACAGGGAACAAAATTTTATTGAAAGAATTAGCAAGCATCCGACTAACTTCAGAAGTACCTAATATTAAAAAATTTGATAGAGATAAAACGGTTATGATTTATAGTGATGTTAAGCTGGGATACAGTTCGCTTAATATACAGAATCAATTGAAGAAGGGCTTGAAAGGACTGGAATTAGGAGAAGTGGATGTGGCATTCGACGGAGAAACTGAGAAGATTGTTGAGCACTTTGGAAATATCGGAGTATCCTCCATATTTGCGATACTTTTGGTATATGGCATTCTGCTTATCCAGTTTAATTCATTTATACAGCCATTGGTTATATTACTGACAATTCCCCTATCCGTCATAGGCTCTATTATAGGATTATTTATATTTAGACAGCCGCTATCCTTCACTGGACTTTTGGGGGTAGTGAGTTTATTGGGGATTGTCGTAAATAATGCCATCATACTCATTGATTTTATCAACAGTGAAAGAAATCAAGGTAAAAGCATCAAAGAGGCATGCTTAGATGCAGTATATAAACGCTTCAGGCCAATTATGCTCACTACAACTACGACAGTAATTGGATTAACACCTTTGGTATTTTCATCAAGTCAGCTTTTTAGACCGATGTCAATTGCATTAATGAGCGGCTTGATGGTTTCTACGCTATTAACTCTTGTAGTAATTCCTACGGTGTATTATGTAGTAGAATCAAAGTTAGAAAAAAGAAAAATCATTAAGGTGGATAAATCCTACAATCATTCAACCAATTAGCTTAATGGAATGTCATGCAAGAAGTTTTATATATAGCAAATCCCACTGGCTTTGGTGCCAGTGGGATTGTTTATTTAAATAGGATAAGCGGCAATATTGACAGTCATCGAAATAAAATATATAATCAAAACGAATATTAACAACATAAATTAAAGAAAGGGCAAGGTATTTGCAGAGATGAGAATATAATTCACTTTAATGATTCATATAAAATGAGAATAGTTATAAAACCTTAGAAAGTCTATATAAAGGTTTTATTATTGTGCGTTTTATTAAATGAATGAGTGGATAGTGTTTCTAACTGTGGGTAGCTTGTTGTATAATATATTTTCCTAATGCAGTGTTTGAATTTTGACCAAATACCATCAAATTGATGAGTTTGCTCAAAGTCATATCAATCATGTATTAAGGTTATTATATTCCCAGAATGCTATCCTCTCTAACAATAGGGAGGTTTTTTTATGTTATTAATTCAGTGCAGTAAAATCAAGAAATACTTTGGGGATCGCTTAATCCTTGACATAGATCACTTAGAAATTTATTCGGAGGATCGAATCGGAATCGTAGGAAGAAATGGAATAGGCAAAACAACCTTAATGAATATATTAAGCCAAAGGCTGGAGCCTGATGAGGGTTGGGTAAAGCTTCACGGTAGAGTCGGATATATATCACAGCTAGAATCAGCAGAAAGAAAAAATATAAGCGGTGAAATGGCTTCAAAATTCAGCGTAGAACCCATTTGGGATGAAAATATGAGTGGGGGAGAAAAGACGAGGTTTAAACTAGGTGAAGCCTTAGATAACAACAGCGTAATAATACTAGCAGATGAGCCTACCAGCAATGTGGACATGGAAGGAATAGAGCTGATGGCAGAAAAATTCAGGCAGTATGACGGTGCCTTGGTCGTCATCTCACATGACCGAAGCTTTTTAGATAAATTATGCAATCTGATTTTAGAGGTGGAAGACGGTAAGGTTAAGATATATAAGGGTAACTATAGTTCTTACAGGGAGCAAAAAATCCAGGAGAATGAAAGAGCTTTATTTGAGTATGAAGAATATGCAAAAGAGAAAAAGCGATTGGAAGATGTTATAAATGAAACGAAGCAAACAGTAAAAAGTATCAGAAACGCACCTAAAAGGATGGGAAACTCTGAAGCTAGACTTCATAAAATGGGCGGACAAAAGGCAAAGGCTAGTCTTGAGAAGGCTGTTAAAAACGTTGAAAAACGGATTGAACATTTGGAGATAAAGAAAAAGCCCAAGGAACAAATTGGGATTAAGCTGGATATCATGGATTCCACTCGGCTTCACAGCAAAATTATTATAGAAGGAAGAAATATCAACAAGGCCTTTGGTGACAAAAGCATATTTAACAATGCAGAGTTTACTATTTATAATGGTTCCAAAGTGGCATTGCTAGGTCCTAATGGCAGCGGCAAAACTACCTTGATTAAGATGATTACAGATGGTGAGGCTGGTATCAAAATAGCCCATGGGGCAAAGATTGGGTATTTTAGCCAGGATATGAATATATTAAACAAGAATGCAAGTATCATAGATGTTGTCATGGAAAGCAGCATTTATCCCGAGAGCTTTGCAAGATTATTGCTTGCCAGACTTTTGTTTAAAGGAGATACAATTTATAAGAAGGTTGATATACTAAGTGGTGGAGAGAGAGTAAAGGTTTCCTTTGCCTTTGCCAAGATACTATTACAAGATATCAATCTATTGATATTAGATGAACCTACGAATTATATGGACATCGATGCCCTTGAAGTCATAGAAGATACTCTGAATGAGTATGATCGAACACTACTGTTTGTTTCTCATGACCGAAGCTTTATCGATGCCGTAGCGAATCAAATTATGACAATAGAAAATAAAAAAATTGAACTATTTGCAGGAAACTATACCGAATATTTAGCAAGAAACAAAAGCTCTGTAGACCATCAAAGGGAAGAGCTTGAAAAACAAGAAATAGTACTGAAAAATCGTCTTTCAGAGGTGATTGGAAGATTATCCATGCCATCCAAGAAGGACAATATAGAAGAGTTAGATAAGGAATATTATGAAATATTAGATGCCCTAAAAGGGCTAACGAGCTAGCTGCGTTAGCAA
>JARBUB010000334.1 GCA_029239905.1 Clostridia bacterium | reverse complement strand
AAACCCGGAAACTACAGTGCCTAGGTTTAAGAATCTACTTCTTGGTACAGGGCGTTATCATACAGAACAAAGTGCGGTAATGGATATTGTGAATTATGTGAATTTAATATTTCAGCATAACATTGTAAATGAGAAGAGAGTAATAACAGAAATCGTTGAGGTCGTACCAATGGTAAGTACTGCCTTTGAATATGGCTTTGATTTGAACATCAACACGGATGCAGCAAAACTTCAAAAGCTGTATTATATTCAGCAAATACAAAACAATCCAAATAATATGTATAGGCTAAATAAAATTATGGATGCAAGGGATGGCGTACCAAAATTCTTGAATGCGCCGTCGGAACATATCTTAAAAAAAGCTAGATTGGACAAGGATTCATGGAGCTATATGGAAAGACTGATAGAACTTATAGAAAGCCACAAAAAGAGCAGTAAGGTGGTGTTTGAGAATGAATAAATTGAGAATCAGCATGAACAGTAGACTTACAGCTCTTAATCAACGCAGCTTAGCAGATAATTTTTCTAAAGCTTCAATCTTATTCATTGCAGTCTGTTCTGCCGGTATTGCATATTTTATTGTAGCCATAAGTCTTTTTCATACATTGTGGTATCATAAGCTTTTTGCAGCTATATCTACCCTGATATTTGGATATAGTTTACAGGACTTATATTTTGAACATGTAGAAAGCAAAGTCAGGCAGTCGCTGCCCAAGACGACAAAAAAGCTTTCGCATTATTATGCTCACTATAAGGGCAATGTGATTCCAACGCTAAAGGAAGCTGAGGAAAAGTGTCCTGAAGAAGCCAAGCTATATTTAGTCAAAATTCGCAAGGCACTTTTATCGGGAAAACCGGGAGAGGAAATTGCTGCTTTAAAGGAGACCTTTCCCTTTGTATGGTTTAGAATGCTGGCATCTATCATTTATATGGCAAAGGAGAAGGGGATTGGGGCAGAAGCAGATGGAAGTCAAATAAGTATGATCGGAAAGAACTTAACAAAAATAACAAATATACTAAACTTTATTAATATTCAGCAAGGCTACAACGATGCGGAACTAAAGTATATTCAACTATTTCTCTATTTCGCACCCTTCCTTTTTATTTTCTCATCAGATTGGATAAATGCAAAAATATTGATGGAAATGAATTTGGAAGATGTGTATCAAGGAATTAAGGCACAAAACATAAAGGCTTATCTATTTTTGTCTGCAAACTTATCAGCGCTATTTATTCATTGGATGCGTAAGCAGCAGATATAAGGGGGTACAACCTTGAATATTATTATTACAGCACAGATATTGGCGACACTGCTGATGTTAGCAGTGATTTATATGTGCATATCTTATGCAGCCAGGAATTTAAAGCTTAAGAGGCTGTTTAGTAATGAATATGTAAGAGTAATTAACAGAAAAACAGTAAGAAAGCTTTATCCCTTTGTACCTAAACCAGGCAGCAACAAATTTATCAGAGCAAAACATTTCTTGACCTCCACTGGATGGAAGATTAGTGTAGAAGGAATCTATTTATTAAAGTGGGGGATGTTTGCAGTGATGATTTTTATACTAGTCACAATACAAACAACAAACGCATCTATAGAATTGAAGGATATTGTACAGGATATCAACTATAATCACAATATTATTGAAACCCTGAAAGCTGAAACGGAGCAAAATATAGTGCTGGAAAAGCAACTCTATATTTTGATTGATAAAGAACTTGATAAAAGTGAAGAAATATACAACAAGCAGAGAAAACAAATTTATATTGAAAACATAGAAAGATTATTGTCAGATCAAGGCTTAGAAATAGGTGAAGAACTGAGAGCTACTGCACAGCGATTATATTATAAAGTACTGCAAACAAGAATGATTAGAAGCAGGTTCACTCCTTATGTATATATAATATTGTTTGCTATTCTAGTATATCATCTGCCGGATATACTAGGGCAAGTCAAGAGAAAGCTTATAGAGGATAAGAAAAATTGGGAAATACTGAATTGCATGATCGTGTTCTCTACTTTTGGCAGAATGCCGCCTTATTCAGTGCTACATATTTTAGAGCATATGGAAATTGCTACAGAAGTGTACAAGCCATTGCTGAGGGCTTTAATTGAAGGATTGAAAAAGGGAGGGCGACAAGCAGAAGCCTTTGATGCTGCTCTTGAGTCTGTAGATAGAGATGAATTATATGAGTTGATAGAAACTATGAAGCTTGCGAAAGTTACCGGCTTGGTAAATTCCGTAGATGATATAGATGAAACAATCACAAATACAATAAAGTGGATTGAAATTGAAAATATCAAAAGGCGACGTGTTAAAATGCTTTACGCCATGTCAGCTATGGCTGTGGTAATGGGCTTAGGATGTATCTATTTTGCATATGGCTTAACGGTAATATCAAACCCGGCTAATATGCTTATGAAATAAAAATATAGGAGGATGAAGTTATGGATAGCTTTTGGTCAAAACTATTAATTTTAGGTATCGTAGCGGCAATAGGATTGTTCTTTATAGGGAATGTTTATGCACCGCAAAGATCTGCGCAGGAGGCAATGGCAGAAAGTACACAGCAGAGTG
>JARBUB010000333.1 GCA_029239905.1 Clostridia bacterium | reverse complement strand
CCCCTACATTGGCAAGCCCAGCTACTTCTTCGCGGCGAAGTCCTGGTGTACGGCGGCGACCCTGTGAAGGCAGTCCAACCTGTTCAGGTGTAAGTCGTGCTCTTGCTGTATACAAAAATTCGCCCAGAGATTGCTGTAATGTAAAGTCTTTCATTTATTTTTCTCCTTCCATTCTAAACACTGGTAATCTTCAGGTTCCATCTGAAGATTAGCCTTTGAAGTTCATTTAAAACTTCAACCTCCTTATATCCTACTACTCTCAATCGTATGATAAGCACAATGTGGTTAAGTAGTTTAGCCCTTGATATAATCCTATTGTAACATAAAAAAATATGTAAACAACTGTTTAGATTGGAGTGAATTATATTATGAAAATATTTGTTACTGGGGCAACAGGCAAGGTTGGGAGTCGTCTTGTACCGTATTTAATTAAGCAGGGGCATACTGTTAGAACTCTTGTGAGAAATGCTGAGCGAGCACTTACGCTTAAAGAACAGGGCGCAGAAGTGGTAGTTGGGGATCTTTTGAATAATGAGAAGCTTACTGAAATCATACAAGGGGTCGATGCTGTAGTGCATACGGCAGCTCAATTTCGAGGTGTTATTAGTGAAGAAGCAGCTCGAGTAGTAAATCTAGACGCAACTATTTCGTTAGCAAAAGCAGCTTTAGAAGCAGGTGTCACAAGATTTGTTTTCACAAGTACCAGTAACGTATATCGTGATTTGCCTATAAACAGACCGGGCAGGGAAGATGATATTCTTATGCCAGCAAAAGAGATATATCCTAAAACAAAAATTGCAGCAGAAGAAGCCTTACTAAAATTGCATCACGAACAAGGGCTAGATATTCGTATTGTAAGACTGGCATTTGTTTATGGTGACCGCGATCCACATATTGAAGAAGTTTTGCCTTATATGATTAACTGGAATCCGCTAAAGAAACAATCCATGGTGCATCATGAAGATGTTGATCAAGCACTGTTGCTTGCTGCCAGTACACCTGGTGTTGGTGGTCGCATATACAACGTTGCAGATGATAATCCTATAACTATAGGTGATTTATACAAGTTAAACGGAGGACCTGAGCAGCTACCAACTAAAGATGGGTGGCTTATGTCCAATATATGGGAATTGACAGTAGACACAGAGCGTATTAAGAAGGAACTGAATTTCCACCCAAAATATCCTTCTGTTTATACTGCAAGAGATATGGGAGCCTTATAAATAGTATGGATGATGACTATATGTATTGGTTACTGAATAATGAAGGGCAAAAAATAGACCACAAAACCTGCTCTTTTTGTTAGGGCGGGTTTTTTAAAAGAAATTTATTGCTTGAAGCAAAAAACAAATATTAGGAGTACAGATATGAAAGAAAATAGTATAACTAAAGATACTGATTTGTTTCAATTATTGCACCAACTTATTGGTTCATATAATAATATGTTGGATGTTATTGGTAAGATAAATGATATGATGAAAAGGTACAGAAATATTTCATAAATAATAAAGAAGGAGAATCTTAAAATCAAGGGGGTTCTTCTTTTTCTGTTTTTACTATTAGGATATAGTTGTATCATATTTGTATCGTGTTTGTAAAATATATGTATCAGAGCTTTATTTATGTATAGTGTAGGTTATAATAAGGTAAAAGGGAGGGCGAAATATGGCTCAAAAAAGAATTTTAATTATTGAGGATGAAGAGGCTATATCGGATTTAATTTCCTTTTATTTTGAAAAAGAGGGCTTTGTTACTAAGGTAGCTAATAGTGGAGAAAGCGGTATCGACCTTGTAGATAAATTTAATCCTGATTTAATATTACTTGATTTAATGCTTCCAGACACAAATGGTTTTGATTTATGCAAAAAAATATCCAGCAAATATATTATTCCTATTATTATGCTTACAGCCAAATCTGATACCATAGACAAAATATTGGGTATGGAACTTGGAGCGGATGATTATATAACAAAACCCTTTGATATAAGAGAAGTAATAGTCAGGATAAAGACTATTTTTAGGAGGATAGATCTCACATCAGATGCTTATGAGACAAATGATTCTAAGGTAATAAAGTTGGATAGTGGCACTGAAATATATGAAGAAAAGCATGAAGTATTAAAAAATAGTGAGAAGATAGAATTTACCAATAGGGAATATGAGTTGTTGTTATTTTTAGCTAAAAATAAAGGCAAGGTCATTTCAAGGGAGGTACTGCTTGATAAGGTATGGGGGTATGATTATATAGGAGACAGCAGAACAGTAGATATTCATGTTCAAAGAATAAGAAAAAAGTTAGATGAAACCAAGGGCAGATCTCTTATTGAGACTGTCTTCGGAGTTGGATATAAACTTTTAGAATAAGGAAAAAAATATGAAGAATTCAATACAATCAAAAATTTTAATTTCATTTTCTGTTATTATATATATTGGTCTTTCTGCACTACTTGTTGTTTCTTATAAGCTTACAGAGCAAAATAATAATAATATAATATATTCGGATATGGTTGAGGCAAAGAAAAACATGGATCAATATTTAAAACAGTATTTTTTAATTAATAATATTGATTTAAATGAAG
>JARBUB010000332.1 GCA_029239905.1 Clostridia bacterium | reverse complement strand
ATAAGCGGTAAAAGTTACGGTAAATGCGCTGTAAATGACGATTTGATGCCAATTCTTAAAAAAGCAAAGGAAGCGGATGCCATTATTCTAGGCTCACCCATCTATCTGGGAACAGTTGCCGGCGAAATGAGGTCATTTATAGAGCGGTTGATATATCCATACCTTGTGTATGATGAGAACCACTCTACGCTTTTTAAAAAGAAGATTCCGACAGGATTCATTTATACCTTGGGTGTGACTGAGAGCCGGATGAAAATGATGGGATATGATCAACCTGCTAGTATAAATGAAATGCTGATGAAGAATATTTTTGGAGGGATATCGGAATCTCTGTTCGTTAACGATACATATCAGTTCGATGATTACTCAAAATATGTTTCTACGGCATTTAGCCAAGAAGAAAAAGAGAAAAGACGAAAAGAAGAGTTTCCTAATGATTGTAAGAAAGCCTTTGATATGGGAGTTAGACTTGTACTTGAGAGCAGAAAAGAAAATAACAAATAACAGCATTTATTTTTAAATATACATATATTAATAAAACTTAAAGCAAAAAAGGCTATTCTGTTCAGATAGCCTTTTTTAAATGGATTACATAATCCTCATTCTTACGCCCAATCTATACCCGTATACCTCGATAAAAACCAAATAGACACTAAGGTAAATGAGAGTTAATATATGCTCGACAAGGTAATAAAGTCACATTTAAATTCTTGAATTTAACAATTATGAAAGGAGCATATCTTTATGAATAATCGATTTGTTTATCTGGATCATGCTGCGACTACAGCGATGAGGCCAGAAGTTTATGAGGCAATGCAGTCATATTTTATTGAAAGATATGGTAATCCGTCTTCCATATATTCATTTGCCAGAGATGGGAAAAAGGCTATTGAAGGAGCACGAGATAAAGTAGCTGGAGCTTTGGGAGCTCGAGCAGAAGAAATATTTTTTACTGGTTCCGGAACAGAGGCTGACAATTGGGCAATTAAAGGCGTGGCATACGCCAATAAGTTCAAGGGCAATCATATCATTACCACTTCAATTGAACACCATGCTGTTCTTAACACCTGTCAATACCTTGAAGGGGATGGTTTTGAAGTCACATATTTGCCTGTAGACGAGAATGGCCTTGTAACACCGGAACAGGTTGAAAGAGCAATCAAATCCAATACTATTTTAATCTCCATTATGTTTGCAAACAACGAAATAGGAACCATACAACCGATAGCTGAAATAGGAAAACTGACAAGAAAAAGGGGAATATACTTCCACACAGATGCGGTGCAGGCAGTAGGAAATGTACCCATCAATGTGGCAGAAATGAATATTGATCTTCTATCTTTATCTGGGCACAAATTCTATGGACCAAAAGGAATTGGTTCTTTGTATATCAGAAAAGGAGTAAAAATAACTTCATTTCTTCATGGAGGAGCTCAAGAAAGAGGGCGCAGAGCAAGCACGGAGAATGTTCCAGCAATAGTGGGACTTGGAAAAGCAATTGAAATGGCTAGCAGCAATATAGAAGAAGAAAGCAGGAAACTTATCGCCCTTAGAGATAGGACAATTGATGAAGTAATGAAAGGAATTCCTTTCGTAAAGCTGAATGGACACAGATCACAACGGCTTCCTGGAAACATCAACTTCTCATTCGAGTTTATAGAGGGCGAGTCAGTACTGCTTATGCTGGACATGAAGGGAATTGCCGCATCTACGGGGTCTGCCTGCACATCTGGTTCGCTTGATCCATCCCATATTCTTCTTGCCATCGGTGTGTTGCCTGAATTGGCAAATGGATCGCTACGACTTACGTTTGGAGAAGAAAATACACAGGAGGATGTGGATTATTTACTTGAAGTGCTTCCTGCAATTGTAGAAAGGCTTAGAGAAATGTCACCCTTATATGAAGGGGTGGAAATAGGAGGTAAGTCATATGCAGTATAGTGAAAAGGTTATGGATCATTTTATGAACCCAAGAAATGTTGGAATCATTGAAAATGCAGATGGCATTGGACAGGTAGGTAATCCGCAGTGCGGAGATATTATGAAAGTATATTTAAAAATAGAAGAAGGTATTATTATTGACGCAAAATTCAAGACTTTCGGCTGTGGTGCGGCTGTTGCAACAAGCAGTATGGCTACAGAGCTGGTAAAAGGCAGAACAATTGAAGAAGCACTTCAAGTTACAAATGCAGCGGTTGCTGAAGCGCTTGACGGACTGCCGCCCATTAAAATACACTGCTCCATTCTGGCTGAAGAGGCTGTTAAAGCTGCAATAGACAGTTATAAGGAAAAAAACGGCCTCTTGGTTGAAAAGTGTGATAGCAATGCTTGTGGAAAAAACTGTTGCAATATACACCAGCTTAAGAAAGTTGAATAAGTTTATAGATAGGAGGTATTTATTTTGGCACAATCAAATTCAATAGTAAAAAACAATGCAATCAAGCAGGCTGTATTGATTTCAATCATGGTATCTGCTTTGCTTCCATCGTTTATGAGTTCATCAGTAACGGTTGCACTACCTTCAATTGGAAAGGAATTAGGGATGAATGCAGCTGCTTTGAGTTGGATATCAACGGCGTATTTGCT
>JARBUB010000331.1 GCA_029239905.1 Clostridia bacterium | reverse complement strand
GTTTGCATCAGTAATTTGGGAGTACATAAATAAAGAAATAAATAATATTGGGGTAAAGGAGACAGGGAAGAGATGAAGATCATAACGGATACATCAGCTTTGTATTCTCCACAGGAAGGAAAGGAATTGGGGATAGAAGTTATTCCCGCATGTGTACTTGTAGATGATGTAGTTTATAGAGATTATGAGGATATTAGTAGTGAAGAGTTTCTGAAACTAATTGAACAGGGGAAGGTCCCCACATCTTCCCAGCCGGCAATTGGAGATGTGATTGAAGTTTTTGAAGGCACGCAGGAAGAAATTTTGTATTTAACGATTGGAGATGGATTATCCGGTACATATCAGAATGCTATGGGGGCCAGAAACTGTGTGGAACAAAATGAACATATACATATTATTGATACCCAGACTCTGGCAGGGGCTCAGCGTTATCTTGTGCAAAAGGCAATGATGCTTATGAAAGAAGGCGTGGGAATAGAGGAGATTGTGAGGCAGGTTAAAAATTCTGTTGAAACTTCAGCTTCTTTTGTAATTCCTTCTGATTTTAATTATTTGAAGCGAAGTGGAAGATTGACATCGGTTGCAGCAGCTATTTGTAGTGTGATTAAGATTATTCCTATACTGACACAGACTGAGGATATGAAGAGAATTAAGCCTTTTGCGGTAAAGCGATCCCATAAAAAGGCTGTGGATGCAGTGATTGAGTATTTTAAAGGGATAAGAGTGAATCAGGAGTATATCATAAGTATTGGACATGCGGGTGTTCGTCAAGTGGCAGAAGCTGCTGTGAAGCAGATTCGAAATCATTTCTCAGATACTACTATTGAATTATTCCAGTTATCCCCCGCTTTGATTACTCATGGGGGTCCTGGATGTATTACCATTCAGGCAATCTGCAGGTAGAAAGGTCAATAACATGAATATTAATATAGAAATATTAACAGTCATAATACTTGGATATTTTCTTGGTTCTATTCCTTTTGCATTGGTCGTTGGCAAGGTATTTTATCACAAAGATATTAGAAATTATGGTAGTAAGAATCTAGGTGGTGGAAATGCAGGAAGAGTTCTTGGAAAAAGAGCTGGTCTTGTGGTGATGACTTTGGATATTTTGAAGGTAACATTGGTTATATTTCTGACATCCTTTTTCTTCAGAGTTGAGATGGTTTCCATAATTGGTGGTCTGGCTGCGGCAATGGGACATTGCTTTCCTATATTTGCCAAATTCAAAGGTGGAAAGGCAGTTGCAGTTATGTATGGCTTTCTCTTTGGTATGGTATTGTTTTGGGAATACAGTTTGTGGATTTTCTTACTTCCGCTCATTAGCTTTTTAATAGTGCTATATTTGTGTAAGATTATAGCCTTGGCAAGTATATCATCAGCTGTAATAAATTCCATTTTCATAGGAATTTTTATAAAAGCTCCTGATTTATTTTGGGCATCTCTCCTGTTTACAGCAGTGATTATTGTGCGACACAGAAAAAATATCGAAAGAATTCTTCGTAAAGAGGAAAATAAGATTACATGGATGGGCTAGTTGATGAAATAGAAAGGAATGCATCTTTTATGTTTACGGAGGAGGAAAGAAACACTAATTGATATAAGGATTTCAAGAGATCAGAAATGATTAACTTGGAGGATTATTTCAAAGCACAGAAAAAGAGGCAGCAAAAAGATAAAGATTAATATTTACAACCAACTTACGACAGATTTTCGACTATTTATAAAGAATTGCAAAGAATAATGAATTGGCAAGACAAACATAACATGCAAGAAATAAGGAAATGAAGACATATAAAAGGATTAAAATATCAAGAATGATTTCCCAACGATGAAGAGCTTGAAAAAAATTAATAATAAATTTAGGACACTTTAAAAGAATAATATTTGAAAGGTGTCCTTTTTGCAATGTAGTCAATTGTCTGCTTCATTCTCTCGGATAAAGTTAGAGTGTGGTTCGACTGATTTGTAGCTTCTTAGTTGTGTGACTTTGGTTGCTGTGATTGTAGGCTAAGGTGTTTTATAAAAATATCTAAATTTTCCAAAAGAGAAAAAAGTCCTCGAAATTCACATATGTCTATGTTATAATGTACACGAGAAGCAGATTAGTCCCTATAATTCAGGGCATTTATCAAGCTTGCTTGAATAAATGCCCTGAATTATAGGGATAAGTGCAACGTGAACGAAAGTGCGAAGCACTTGAGTTCCTAATCTGCGCTATAGAAAATAAGCAAATTGGGGTTATGCAAGCTTGCTTGAATAAATGTCTTGAATTATAGGGATAAGTGCAACGTGAACGAAAGTGCGAAGCACTTGAGTTCCTAATCTGCGTAAACATATATGGCGAGTGCAACGTGAACGAAAGTGCGAAGCACTTGAGTTCCTAATCTGCGTAAACATATATGGCGAGTGCAACGTGAACATTCCTAATCTGCTTATTTCTGATATATTATTCAAAATAGGTACATAATTGCTATATCAATTAAAATGGAGATCATTCTATGTTAAATACGAATAAAGTTAGGCTAATGACGAAGCTTGCCCTCTATGAGACCAAAGAGGGAAAAGAGGACATCCGCCTTAGCAAGTATTATAAAACGGATTACGTCAGATATCAGGTAATAAAA
>JARBUB010000071.1 GCA_029239905.1 Clostridia bacterium | reverse complement strand
AGAAGAACCGAAGGATGAAAAGGCTATAACGGAGCAGCGTAAGAATGATGATAAGAAGGAAAAAGAGATTGATTGGAAAGAATATCTGCAATTTCAAGGAAAAAGCTACTGCTTCGATAATAATTACAATGATGAGGGACAAGAGCAAAGCTATGATAATTATGTAAGCAATTCATATACCCTTAAGGATCACCTGCTTTTCCAACTTCGATTATCCCTTCTAAAATACAACTTATTGGATATCGGAGAATTTATAATAGAATGCATTGATGAAAATGGATATTTAACAATTTCCTTGGAGGAGCTTTCGGAGTTAGCCAAAACTGATGTTGTTACCTTAGAAAAGGTGCTGGCCATTATTCAGACCTTTGACCCAGCAGGTGTTGGGGCGAGAGATCTTATAGAGTGCCTGCTTATTCAGCTGAATTTTAAAGGTCTTCTAAATGATAATACCGAAAAAACTGTAAAACAGCATTTAGATGACATTGCATATAATAGACTTAATAATATATCAAAATCCTTAGGAATATCCATTGAAGCTGCACAGGAGCTAAGCGACCTTATAAAAGGATTAGAGCCAAAGCCCGGCAGAGCATTTGAGTGCAGCAACTCAACCAAATATATAATACCTGATGTTTATATTGAAAAGATAGGCAATGAATATACAATCGTTGTGAATGATTCTAATAATTCGGGCTTAAGAATAAATCAGTATTATAGAAATTTACTGCAGAAGGAAGAGAAAAACTCACAAGCATCGCAATTTATAAGCAGCCGATTATCGTCGGCAACGTGGTTAATAAAAAGCATAGAGCAAAGAAAAACAACGTTGTACAATGTTGTACAAGCTATTTTAGATTATCAAATTGAATTCTTCGATAAGGGTGTAATGCACCTAAAAACAATGACTCTGAAGAATATTGCTGATAAAATTGGTGTCCACGAATCAACCGTAAGCAGAGCTATAAATGGTAAATATGTTCAGACGGACAGAGGCGTATTTGAACTAAAATATTTCTTTAGAAGTGGAATAGAAAATCAAACGGGTGATGGAATTTCATCTGAAAGTATCAAGAAGATGCTTAAAAACTTGATAGAGCAGGAAAACCAGAAGCACCCAATTAGTGATCAGGACATTGCTGATACATTGGCAAAGGAAGGGTTAGTAATTTCTAGGCGTACCGTTGCAAAATATAGGGACGAGCAGGGTATACTTTCTTCCTCGAAACGAAAGAGATATTAGAATGTACTATGGTAAATTGGTACATTCTTTTTTTATGCAATTATTTTCATACAATGTATAGATCATCTTGTCGATTTAAATACTAAATTGTTTGAATTTTTTACATATGTATTGTTGCATTGTTTAATTGACTATAATATAATTAAACCAACGGGACTGAAAATCGCATTAGGGACAAAATAAGTCCAAGGAGGGGATCATGAAGAATTTAATACAGCTTCAAAAGAGAATTGCCCCTGAAATAATTGATATCACAGAAAAGAGATATAGTATATTGAGAACTTTAGAATTCAATCAACCCATCGGAAGAAGAGCACTTGCGATTCTGCTTAACAAAAGTGAAAGATGGGTTAGAAGTGAGTTGGATGTGCTAAAGGAGCAGGGGTTAATTGATATACAAACTTCAGGAATGACAGTAACAGAGGATGGTAGAGATATAATACATCAATTTAGGAGCTTCATAGCAGAACTAAGAGGAATTACCAGCTTGGCACAAGAAATAAAAGAAGCGCTTAAAGTAAGAGATGTGTTAATTGTTCCAGGCGATACAGAGAAGGACAGAGAGACCTTGAAGGATATAGCTAAGATAGCCTTCGAGTATATTGAACAGCAAATCAAGGATAGTAATATTATTGCAGTCAGCGGAGGCTATTCAGTATTGGCAGTGGCAGAAAACTCCTTGAAGCTTAAGGCAAAGGATGTAACTGTAGTACCTGCAAGAGGCGGTATCAGGGCTGACTTAGAAAGACAAGCCAACATTGTAGCAGCTAAACTAGCAAACAATATTGGTGCAAGTTATCATTTGCTGCACTTACCGGATAATATTAGTGAAGATATGCTGAACAGTATGATATCAGATCCCGACATCAGCACAGTAATTGAATACATAAGACATGCGAATATATTTTTATTTGGATTAAGCTCACTAGAATCAATATCTCAAAAAAGAAATTTTACTATGGATGAGATGGAAATGCTGAAGAGCTTAAAGGTAAAAGCTGAAGCTTTCGGTTGTTACTTTGATGAAAATGGAAATATCGTACATAAGACTGGCAGCATTGGAATAAGACCTGAGGATTTGAAAAATATAGAAATAGCAATGAGTATAGGAGGCGGAGCCTCTAAGGCAGAGCCAATAATATTGGTTAACAAGGGCAGAAGCAATAGTGTCATCGTGACAGATGAAGCTGCAGCCCATGAAATATTAAACATATTAAAGGGAGGAAACTTATAATGGGAATTAAAGTAGGTATCAATGGATTTGGTCGTATAGGAAGACCTGTATTTAAAATTGCAATGGAAAAGTTCGGTGAGGATGCAGAAATAGTACTAATTAATGATATGACAAGTCCAAAAACCTTGGCGCATCTATTGAAGTATGACAGCACTTATGGCGTGTACAGCGGAGAGGTATCTGCAACAGAAAACTCCATCATAGTGAATGGCAAGGAAATTCATATATCTGCAGAGTCAGATCCAGCAAAGATAAAGTGGGGAGAATACGGTGTTGATGTTGTAATTGAATCAACAGGTAGATTTACCAGCAAACAAGCCGCTATGAAGCATATCGAAGGTGGTGCAAAAAGAGTAATCATCAGCGCACCTGCTAAAGAAGAAGACATTACAATCGTAATGGGTGTTAATGAGCACCTTTATGATCCAGAAAAACATATCGTTATATCAAATGCTTCTTGTACAACAAACTGCCTAGCTCCTATGGCTAAGGTATTGCATGAAAAGTTTGGTATAGTAAAGGGCTTAATGAATACAATTCACTCATATACCAATGACCAAAGAATATTAGATCAGCCTCATGAAGATTTGAGAAGAAGCAGATCAGCAGCATTATCAATCATTCCAACAAGCACAGGAGCTGCAAAAGCAGTTTCACTAGTTCTTCCTGAGCTTAAGGGCAAGCTTACAGGTATGTCAATGAGAGTTCCAACACCAACAGTTTCAGTAGTTGACTTAGTTGTTGAATTAGAAAAAGAAGTAACAGCAGAAGAAGTAAACAATGCACTGAAGGCAGCATCAGAAAACGAGTTGAAGGGAATTCTTCAGTTCTGTGAAGAACCGCTCGTATCAGTGGACTTCAAGGGCAGTGCTTACTCATCAATTATAGATGCACTTTCAACTATGGTTATCCAAGGAAACATGGTAAAGGTAATTTCTTGGTATGATAATGAATATGGATATTCCAATAGAGTTGTTGATTTGGTAAAATATATAGCAAATAAGTAATTTAACTTCTCACTTCCCGGTTTGTATATATTGCAAACCGGGCTGAATTTTGAGAAGAGTTAAGGAGTGTGCTTTATGTTAAACAAACGTAATATTCAAGATATGGATGTCAACAATAAGAGGGTGCTGGTCAGAGTTGATTTTAATGTGCCTTTGGATGAGCAAAATCAAATTACTGATGATAGAAGAATAACCGAGGCTTTGCCAACAATTAATTATTTAGTTAAGAACAATGCAAAGGTTATTTTGATGTCTCACTTTGGCAGACCAAAGGGAAAGTTTAATGACAAATACTCTTTAAAACCAGTGGCTGAAAGATTAAGAAGTCTTGTGTCTGCAAAGGTCACATTGGCGGCTGATGTTATAGGAGACAAGGTAGAACAGGATGTTGCAGCTCTTCAACCTGGAGAAATCCTTATATTAGAAAATGTAAGATTCTATGAGCAGGAAGAGAAGAATGATGCAGAATTTGCAAAGAGCTTGGCAGGATTAGCTGAGATTTATGTAAATGATGCCTTTGGAACATCACATAGAGCTCACGCTTCAACAGCAGGGGTAGCAAATTACCTGCCATCTGCCATAGGCTTTCTGATTAAAAAGGAATTAGATATTATGGGGAAGGCTATTCTTAATCCAGATAGACCATTTGTTGCAATACTTGGTGGAGCTAAGGTATCCGATAAAATTGGCGTTATAGAGAATCTATTGGACAAGGTTGACACCTTGCTGATAGGTGGCGGCATGGCCTTTACTTTTTATAAGGCAATGGGATATGAAATAGGCAAATCTATACTAGAAGCAGACAAGGTTGATTTGGCGGCAGAAATCATGGCGAAGGCAAAAGCGAAAAACGTAGCACTTATGCTTCCTGTTGACATCGTTGTTGCCCCTGAATTCAGCAAGGATGCACCTTATCAAACAGTTTCAGCTGATAATATCCCTATAGATCAAATGGGCTTGGATATAGGTGAAAAGTCCCAAGCGCAGTTTGCTAAGGTTATTGAAGAAGCAAAAACTGTGGTTTGGAACGGACCTATGGGTGTTTTCGAAATGCCTAACTTTGCAAAAGGAACATTTGCATTGGCAGAAGCAATGTCTAAGTGTAATGGAGCAACAATTGTAGGCGGCGGAGATTCAGCTGCAGCAGTTGAATTATTGGGCTTTGCTGACAAAATCACACATATATCCACTGGCGGAGGAGCTTCGCTAGAATTCTTGGAAGGCAAGGTTTTGCCTGGTATTGACATAATCAATAACAAATAGAGGGGTGAAAAACATGAGAGTACCCATGATTGCAGGGAATTGGAAAATGAACAAAACTCCAGAGGAAGCTGTAGTGCTTGTAAATGAGCTTAAGGGCTTGATACAGAATACATCAGCTGAAGTGGTTATATGCCCGACTTTTGTTGCTCTTGGTGATGTATTAAAAGCAACAGAAGGCAGCAGCATAAAGGTAGGCGCTCAAAATATGCATCATCAGGACAGCGGTGCTTTTACTGGTGAAATTTCACCTGTTTTTCTAAAAGCGATGAATATTGAGTATGTTATTTTGGGACACTCTGAAAGAAGACAATATTTCTTTGAGGGCAATAATGAAATAAATAAAAAGCTGGCAGCGGCATTAAAGCATGGTTTAAAACCAATACTATGTGTTGGTGAGACCCTTGAACAAAGAGAGCAGGGTACGACCTATGATGTAATTAAAGAGCAGATTCAAAAGTGTTTAGAGAATTTACAGGAGTTTAATCTTGAAGAACTAATTGTAGCCTATGAGCCAGTTTGGGCAATAGGTACAGGAAGAACTGCTACAAAAGAAGATGCAAACGAAGTCATTGGTTTTATCAGACAACAGCTGATAGAGGTTTTGGGTGAAAAGTTAAGCTTAAATACCAGAATACTATATGGCGGCAGTGTTAAGTCTTCTAATATCAGAGAATTAATGGATATGCCAGAAATAGATGGTGCTTTAGTAGGCGGAGCGAGTTTAGATGCACTAGAATTCTCCAAGATTGCTTGCTATTAGTATTAAATTGCAATAAAATATAAAAGAAAACAAATAAATAGAATAACAAACTAAACTTTATAGAGTTTATAGGAGGATGTAAGATGATAATAAGTAACGTATTAGCTAGAGAAATACTAGACTCAAGAGGTAATCCAACAGTTGAGGTTGAAGTAGAACTAGAAAGCGGTGTAATTGGTAGAGCTGCGGTTCCTTCAGGTGCTTCTACTGGTGCTTTTGAAGCAGTAGAATTAAGAGATGGCGACAAGTCAAGATACTTAGGTAGAGGCGTATTGAATGCAGTTAAAAATGTAAATGATATCATTGCTTCAGAAATAATAGGTATGAGTGCATTAGATCAAGTTGCAATAGATCAAGCTATGATTGATCTAGACGGAACACCAAACAAAGGTAAGCTAGGCGCTAATGCAATACTTGGCGTATCAATGGCTGTAGCACATGCAGCTGCTGATGAATTAGGCATACCACTTTACCAATACATAGGCGGAGTTAACGCAAAGACTCTTCCAGTACCAATGATGAACATAATAAATGGCGGCAAGCACGCTGATAACAACGTTGACATACAAGAGTTCATGGTAATGCCTGTTGGAGCAGAGAACTTCAGAGAAGCATTAAGAATGTGTGCTGAAGTATTCCATAACCTTAAGAACGTTCTTAAGGCAAGAGGCTATAACACAGCAGTAGGAGACGAAGGTGGTTTTGCACCTAATCTTAAGTCCAACGAAGAAGCATTACAAGTAATAGTTGAAGCTATTGAAAAAGCAGGCTATAAGCCAGGCGTTGAGTTCTTTATAGCAATAGACGGAGCTTGTACAGAAATGTTCGAGGAAGCAAAAGCAAAGGGTGACACTGGCAAATACTTCTTCTGGAAATCAGGCTTTACAAAGACAAAGGAAGAAATGGTAGAGTACTGGGCTGATTTAGCCAACAAGTATCCAATTATTTCACTTGAGGACTGTATGGCTGAAGAGGATTGGGAAGGCTGGAAGCTTTTAACTGATAGATTGGGTGACAAGATACAGTTAGTTGGCGATGATGTATTCGTAACAAATACTGAAATACTTGAAAAAGGTATAAAGGCTGGCGTATGTAACTCAATTCTAATAAAGGTAAACCAAATAGGTACTTTGACTGAAACTCTAGATGCTATAGCTATGGCTAACAGAGCAGGCTATACTGCAGTAGTTTCACATAGATCAGGAGAAACAGAGGATGTTACAATAGCTGATTTGGTTGTTGCAGTGAATGCAGGTCAAATTAAGACTGGTGCTCCATCAAGAACTGATAGAGTTGCTAAGTACAATCAGCTTCTAAGAATTGAAGAAGGTCTTGAAACAATGGCGATATACCCTGGAATGGATGCTTTCTTCAACTTAAAGAAGAATATCTAATATAAGTATTATGAAGGGCTGCTGAATAAATTAGCAGCCCTTTATTAATAATAAAGAGTAGTACAACTTTATTTTATGCAATTATTGTAATTTGTACAGCTTTATGTTAAAATCATTTATAATGATTTAAAACACGAAATTGAAACTTATATCTAGATTAGGTATAAGCTTTTCATAAGTATAGAGGGAGGTGTGGATTATGTTAAAGATTATTCTTTATGTAGTGCAACTTATAGTATGTTTGACTCTGATTGGTAGTGTTCTACTACAACCAGGAAAAAGTGCAGGTCTATCAGGCTCCATAGCTGGTGGTGCAGAGCAACTTTTCGGTAAGAAGAAGAGCAAAGGCTACGAGGCAATAGCTGCAAAAATGACTACGATTTCAGCTATACTATTCATGGTTTTAAGCATGGTATTGATTGTTATACAGTAATAATATGTTTATATAAAGATAGCCTAACAGTAATGTTAGGCTAAAATTATGCCCTTGTATTTGAATGACTATTCCGATAGTATAAAGATAAGATATTGATACGAACATATCAATATCTTTTTTATTTAAGGAGGAATTTTTATGAAATATTTCTGGATATATTTGGCTGTAATGAATGTAGCAGGTTTAGTAATCATGGGCATAGATAAACAAAAGGCGAAGAGACATAGCTATAGAATCAGTGAAAAGGCATTATTTTTAACTGCGATTTTTGGCGGTTCTATTGGTGCAAAATTGGGCATGGAACTATTTCGACACAAAACACATCATAAGAAATTTGTTTATGGGATTCCGGCTATAATTATATTGCAGCTGGCAGCATTCTTTTATTTTCTATATCGATTTTAAGTATTGAAAATTCGCATTTTAAACATATAATTATTGAACAATGAACATAATAAAACATATAAATAAATCCCATAAATACTACATGCAAATATTGCGTTGTGTATTTTTATTTGAGGTGATTTAATGATTAACTTTCTACATGAAAATGCAAAAGATTTTTATTTTCCGGGAAATAAGACAGGAGTCCTACTGATACATGGCTTTACAGGTTCTCCATCTGAAATGAGATATTTAGGAGATTATCTTAAGGATAAAAACTACAGCGTTAGAGGAGTTTTATTGAAGGGACATGGTACTAGTCCTAAGGAATTGAAAAAAACAAATTATAAAGATTGGATTAGGTCCGCTGAAGATGGTTATTTAGAACTGGCGGAAGCTTGCGATGAGATTTTTGTAGTAGGTTTCTCTATGGGAGGCGCTATAGCACTTCATTTGGCTCAGAAGTATGATATTAAGGGGATTGTAAGCCTTTCTACACCCATTAAGATACTGAATAGGCAATATTATATAGGTGCCATTATAAAATACTTAAGCTTTGTAATTGGGAAACAGCCCAAGATAGTGAAGCAGAAGGACCCCTTTATAATTAGCTATGATAAGACGTCAATTAAATGCATCATTAGTTTTATGAAGCTAATAGATATGGTAAAATTAGACTTACATAAGGTAGAAAAGCCAATTTTGATTATGCAATCCTATGGGGATGGAACGGTACATCCTTCTAGTGCGAATTTTATATACAAAAGAGTAGCATCCATAGATAAAAGCATCATATTTTTACATAACAGCGGTCACGTTATTACTTGTGACAGTGAGAAAGAGCAGGTATTTGAGGAAGTGCATGGGTTTATAAATAAAAGGTGCAATTGCAATATTGATCATCAGCAAGAAATGTATACAAAAACAATGGAGGTATAACGATGGTAGAATTAACGGAGATAAAGAATAGGATTTCGAGTTTTATGAGAGAAGATGTCTATAAGCCCCTAAAGTTTGAGGAGTTAAGGGAAGCAATGGAAATAGACGGTACAGATGCAGACACCTTTAATACTGCTTTAAATGAATTAGAGGCAATCGGAGATATCATAGTAACCAAAAAGGGAAAGTATGGCATAACAGAGAAAATGAACCTTGTTCCAGGACGCATTCAGGGGAACAAGAAGGGCTTTGCATTTTTAATTCCTAACAACAAAGCAATAAAGGATATGTTTCTTCCAGCTGAAAACTTAGCTGGAGCAATGAATAATGACAGGGTAATCGTAAGATTAACTTCAGGTGAGATAAACACAAGGAAAAGCGAAGGCGAAGTTATTAGGATATTGGAAAGAGCAAATGAAAGAGTGGTTGGTACTTTCGAGGCCAGCAAAAGCTTTGCATTTGTGGTTCCAGATGATCCAAGAATATATCAGGATATTTTTATTCCTAAGGGAGATTTTAACGGAGCAGTTACAGGGCATAAGGTTGTCGTGGAAATAACCGTTTGGCCAGAGAGCAAGAGAAATCCAGAAGGTAAAGTAATCGAGATACTTGGACATAAGGATGACCCGGGAACAGATATCATATCCATCATTAGAAGCCATAATCTACCGGAGGGTTTCCCCGATGATGTAGAAGATCAAGCCAATAAGGTATCTGATGTAGTAAGCGAAGAGGAAATAAAGAATAGAAGAGACCTGCGCGATAAAGTAATCGTTACAATAGATGGTGAAGATGCCAAGGATTTGGATGACGCAGTCGGTGTTGAAAGACTTCCTAACGGCAACTATTTGTTAGGAGTTCATATTGCTGACGTTACTTACTATGTTACGGACAAAAGTCCTTTAGACAAGGAAGCCTTCAAGCGCGGAACTAGCGTTTATCTTGTAGATAGAGTTATACCAATGCTTCCAAGGAGGTTATCCAATGGCATTTGCAGCTTGAATCCACAAATTGAACGTTTGACTCAAAGCTGTGAAATGGAAATCGACAGCAAGGGCAAGGTTGTAAGCTATGATGTTTATGAAAGTGTCATAAAAACAAAAGAAAGAATGACCTACAAGAATGTAAATAAGATACTTACAGACAAGGATCCTGAGACAATTGAGAGATATAAGGATTTGGTGCCGCAGTTTGAATTGATGCATGAGCTCATGCAGATATTGGGCAAAAGAAGAGCAACGAGAGGCAGTATCGAGTTCGAGTTTCAAGAAACAAAGATTATTTTGGATGAAATGGGTAAACCAATAGAGATTCGACCTTATGACAGAGGGATTTCCGAACAAATCATTGAAGAGTTCATGCTTGTTTGCAACGAGACCATCGCAGAGGATATGTTCTGGAAGGAAGCACCTTTCGTATATAGAGTCCACGAAGATCCAGCACCAGAGAAGATAGAAGCTTTCAATGAATTCATCTACAACTTTGGCTATCATTTAAAAGGATCAGAAGAAATTCATCCAAAGGCATTACAGCAATTGGTTGAAAAGATTAAAGGTACTAGAGAAGAAAGAATTATAAGCACCTTAATGTTAAGATCCTTGAAAAAAGCCAGATATACTAGTGCTAATTTAGGTCACTTTGGCTTGGCAGCTAAGTATTACTGCCATTTCACATCACCTATCAGAAGATATCCTGACTTGATAATCCATAGGATTATTAAAGAAGGTTTGCACAATAAACTTGTAGGCAAGAGATTGGCAGAGCTTCACAGCAAGCTTGAGCAAATGGCAGATCACTGCTCAATAAGGGAACGTGTAGCTGAAGAAGCTGAACGTGATGTAGAGGACTTGAAGAAAGCTGAATTCATGAAGGAAAGAGTAGGTCAGGAATTTGAAGGTATAATCTCTAGTGTAACCTCATTTGGTATGTTTATAGAGCTGGAGAATACAGTTGAGGGCTTAGTAAGAATAAGCGCAATTGATGACGATTATTATACCTTTGATGAAAAGCACTACTCATTGACAGGAGAACGCAGCAAGAAAACCTTCAAGATCGGTGATGTAGTAAAAATCAGAGTTGATAAAGTAGACGTGGCAAACAGAAATATAGATTTTGCATTAATATAATATCAATAAACGCATAGGCTGATAGCAAGGCTTATGCGTTTATATATTGTCAACTTAAGATTGTTAAAACAGAATTTTACATTGTTATTGCAATGGTATAATGCTATACTTAAGAAGTTGACACCAACAAAATTGGTGCTATAATAAGTATACAACTTAAATCAAGGAATATGTTTTTTACAAAACAAATTGGTGGTAGTAATATGGCGAATGTAAGTTTGAAAACAATTGCAAAAAACAAGAAGGCTTTTCATGAATATTTCATTGAAGAATCCTTTGAAGCAGGCATTTCCTTATCGGGCACTGAAGTCAAATCTATACGAAATGGCGGTGTGAACCTAAAGGATAGCTATGCAGCAATCGAAAAAGGTCAACTTTTTGTTTACAACATGCATATAAGTCCATATGAAAAAGGAAACATATTTAATAAGGATCCACTTAGAACAAGAGCACTTTTGATGCATAGAGGTGAGATCAACAAACTTATAGGATATATACAGCAGAAGGGTTATACTCTCATACCACTATCTGTATATCTTAAAGGTAGCTTGGTTAAAGTTCAACTAGGTGTAGCAAAGGGTAAACAGCTTCATGACAAACGTCATGCCATAGCTGAGCGGGATGCACAGAGAGACATCCAAAGAGAAATGAGAGGTAAAGATTACTAACTCTCTATTAAACCTGGGGGCGTAAAGGTTTCGACGGGGGTAGCAGAGATCGAAGTAGCGAGCGGTGGTCCCAGCGGCACTTTAAAAAGCTGGAAAATTAAATTAAACGCAAACGATAATTACGCGTTAGCAGCTTAGGCTGC